>CAJOPT010000076.1 GCA_905236455.1 uncultured Prevotella sp.
ATCAGCAAATGAGTCATGATTCTCTTCATGCCGACAAAGATACGAATAAGTGAGTAAAAATCCAAGAGAATCTTGGGATATTTCGAACGGGAGTATTTTCGACCGGCAGGTCAAAGATATTTATTTTCCCACTAGTGTTCGACGTTTATCAATCTTTTTTGAAAACAATTAGACTAACCAATGAACTTCTCTGATTAGAATGGGAAGCATAGCGACACCGATTTCTGTAAATGCAAAAGGTGGACCATCTGTTACCTCACCATTTGTCAGAAATTCTTAATGCCACAATTTGTGACCGCAAATTGTAATCACCTGAAAATGAGTTACCTTCTACTTTATATAGAGTAACAATCTGAACTGATATAATAAAAAAACTCACCCTAAGTGCGCTGTTCTACGGGAAGCTGGGGTGAGTTTTAGTTGTTTTCAATAATCTTCATCATCGGAGACATCTTCAGCAGCGAGTTCAAAGTCTTCTGGATTAGCCTCAAACGTAGTGCGGTAGCTTTCTTCAATGAGTTTCTCCTCATCATAGTCGTCATCCTCGTCAGGATCGTTGTAGTGGTCTTCTATTTCAGGCAGATCCTCATCATCGTTATCATCGTTAAAGCTGTCGCTCTCATCGACGTCGAACTTCATTCTCGGTTTCTCCGCTTCCGGTTTTACCTTTGCGAAGATAGCCTCAACCCATGTGCCTTTAGGAATCTCAAGCACTTCGAAGCCATCAGCCATTTTCTTCTCATACATGCCACCAGGTTTCTTTAATCTGTCAGCGGGGAGTGTCGTGGTGCTGATGTCGAATCCGCTCTCAATAATATCTTGGATGCTTTGTGATAGCGAATCCCAGCCACCACCGAAGTTACGTTCCAGAACCTCAATAAGTTTGATGGCAGAGATATGGCGGATGTTCTCATAAGTCAAATCGGTGACGCGCAATATAGGTTTCTTCTTAATAGCCCATTTAGCCTTAATGTTGTCATCCAGCTTTATCTGACCTACTTTGCATCCTCTTGCCTCGTACTTTTTAATTACTTCCGGCTTGTCAATCTTTATCTCTTCCATATCGAACGCACTCTTAATAATGTCGGTATAATGTCGTGCATTATCCTTAAGGTCGGCATCTTTCTCGGCCGCCTCCCACATCCTAAAGATATCGTTCTCTTGTAAGTCCCAGACGTTGCTCTTGTTTAACGTCTTGAGTGTCAATGCTTTTTTTACTGTCTGTCCCATATGTTATCTATTATGCTTGCAAAAGTAAATACTTTACTTCTATTTTACAACTTTTTCATAAAGATTTTTTGTTGTATGGCATAGTTTTTTTATTTTTGTACCAAAGAACAGAAGTTGGTAATATGGAACCATTAGCAGAGAGAATGAGACCCCGCACTCTTGACGAGTATGTAGGACAAAAACAATTAGTTGGTGAAGGTGCTGTTCTGAGGAAGATGATAGAGTCAGGACGAGTCTCGTCGTTTATCCTTTGGGGACCTCCAGGTGTGGGTAAGACGACACTTGCCCATATTGTCGCCCAGCAATTGAAGACACCTTTCTACACGCTTAGTGCCGTAACCAGTGGGGTTAAGGATGTCAGAGATGTGATACAGCGTGCGCAGGGTAATCGTTTCTTTAATTCCTCATCCCCAATCCTTTTTATCGATGAGATCCATCGTTTCTCCAAGTCACAGCAAGACTCGTTGCTCGGTGCCGTCGAGAAGGGTATCGTCACATTAATTGGTGCTACGACAGAGAATCCGTCTTTTGAGGTTATCCGTCCCTTGTTGTCGCGTTGCCAGTTGTATGTCTTGAAATCTTTGGAGAAAAGTGACTTGCTGGAGTTGCTTCATCGTGCGATAGAGAAAGACCCAGAGTTAAAGAAGCGTAAGATTACACTGATGGAGGACGGTGCCATCCTGCGTTATAGCGGAGGCGATGCCCGTAAGTTACTGAATATTCTGGAGATGGTTGTTAACGCCGTTGATGACGGTGATGTCATCATCACAGATGATTTTGTAGTAAAGACGCTCCAGCAGAATCCCTTGGCGTATGATAAGGACGGTGAGATGCATTATGACATCATCTCAGCTTTCATAAAAAGCATACGCGGGAGTGATCCCGATGCAGCCTTGTACTGGATGGCGCATATGATTGAAGGTGGCGAAGACCCACAGTTCATTGCCCGTCGTCTTGTTATTAGTGCCGCGGAAGATATCGGGCTTGCCAACCCTAATGCACTGTTGTTGGCAAACGCCACCTTTGATACCGTGATGAAAATCGGATGGCCTGAAGGACGTATACCACTGGCGGAGTGTGCCGTTTATCTGGCGACGTCGCCCAAGAGCAACTCCGCCTATCTGGGAATAGATGCCGCTCTTAGTGAGGTGCGAGACAGCGGCAACCAGCCCGTACCCCTTCATCTGCGTAATGCTCCTACGAAATTGATGGCTGAGTTAGGTTACCATGACGGGTATAAATACCCACATGATTATCCCGGTAATTTCACCCCGCAGGATTATCTGCCGGAACAGTTACGGGAATGTCGTTTTTGGAAGCCACAGCACACACCTTCGGAAGAGAAATTATATCAGAGGATGAAAGCATGCTGGGGTGACCGGTTTGATGGGTAGTTTTTTAGTTATGAGTTTTTAATTTAGAAGATGCAGGGAAGATTACATATCGTTATACTTGACGGCTGTTGTGCTAATCCTGGTGATTTGTCGTGGCAGCCTTTGGAGGAGCTAGGTGAGCTTATCGTCTATGACCGCACAGCTCCTGAGCAAGTGATAGAGCGTGCACGAGGTGCGGAGATAGTGTTAACCAACAAAGTCATTCTCGGTGAGGCTCAGTTTGCATTGTTGCCAGATGTGAGATACGTAGGTGTGTTAGCCACTGGATATAACGTTGTGGATATAGAGGCGGCTCATCGAAGGGGAATCACAGTAACCTATGTTCCCGCATATAGTACCGACAGTGTGGCTCAGTCGGTGTTCGCACACTTGTTGAATGTGGCAAACAAAGTTGAGTACTATACACATGAGAATCGCAAAGGACGTTGGTGTCAGCAGCCAGTGTTCTGTTATTGGGACACTCCGCTAATTGAGCTTTATGACAAGACCATAGGTATTATAGGTTTGGGAAATATCGGAATGAAGGTTGCATCAATAGCTCATGCTTTCGGAATGAAGGTTGTCGCTTACACCTCGAAGAACGTTTCCGACATACCCTCTTATGTTGAGAAAGTGACATTTGAGAATCTGTTATCTGGCGCAGATATAGTGACACTCCACTGTCCTCTTACAGACAAGACCAATGGCATGATAGACAGGGAGAGCTTGTCTAAGATGAAAAAAGGAGCGATACTTATAAACACAGGTCGTGGACCACTGGTTGACGAGCAAGCTGTCTCTGATGCCTTGGACAAAGGACAGCTTAGCGCTTTCTGCGCAGACGTGCTAAGCATGGAGCCTCCCTCGCCAGACAACCCTCTTCTTCATAATGACAAGGCCTTCATAACACCACATATCGCCTGGGCGACACGCGAGGCCCGTTCCCGTCTTGTTGATGTGGTCATTGATAATGTCAGGGCATTTGTTGAAGGACGTCCCCAGAACGTGGTATGAGATAGCATGTAGAGTCTTATCTGCTTGCTCGGAATCCCTCCATGTTCTCATATCGCCTTCTCATCATTCTGTTGTAGATGTTCTTCATCCATACTTTATGAAGGGCGATGAATGCCATTCCGAAAAGAAGTATTATAGAATAGGTGACGGTGTCGGAAAAGAGTGATTGCAGAATGACAATTACTGCCACCGGCGCAATAAATATAATCATTTGGATTCCTATTTGCAGGTAGCTGTTCTCCATCGTCCCCTTACCAATGAACTTTGTGTTGAGCGGCATGGTCTGTTTGTTGTAAACAGCCATTTGGAAGAATAGGAAATATTCAAATCCGGCAGTGAAGAATGCGAATGCCACTAACATCAGCAAAGAGCATTTTCCCGTAAATACTGTAGGCAGCATGAGCAACAAAGGAAAGATCAGCAAGGCGGAGTAGAAATAGTATTTTGCGGTAAACAGTGTGAGAATCTTCTCCTTATGAACCATTAACCCGTCGATGTAGTTGCCTTCATAGCACATCAGTTTGACAAGTATCATCGCTCCATATAATGCGAAGCAGTATACGCACCAGAAGTTCTTCATATATACGCTGTCATACACGTCAGTGAACGACAGCAGCAAACTGAAGACAATGATAATGACGGTTCCTGACACGAATGTCTTCTTGATGTTCTTATTGCGGATAATGCTCTTAACCTCCAGTTTCAGGAACTCACCGACCTCACCCATTCTGTCGAGGAATGAGAATCTTATTGTGTTTCCAGTCGTTTGTGTCTCGTCTTTTCCAAGCTCTTGCCATACAAGCTTGTATTGTATTTTCCTGTTTACAAACAACAACAATAATATCAATGCGATAATCCCGATGAAGTAGATGGGATTTCCCATTGACACCCCTTTGCCTATTACCGCATAGAAATCACACAGTTGTACTATGTCGGCGTCTTTCCCGATGAAAGCGGGAGAGAATATCAGTGCATAGACAGCCAAAGCGAATATCCACCAGGCAATGTGGGTGTTGACAAGCGAGCGTACAAGCATGTACCACTGTGAGTTCGCAATCATGAAAAGATACAGTCCTAACAGGAAGCACAGGGTGACCATAATCCCTTCACTGAATACGACCGACATGATAGCGAAAGGTATGAACATGGCAAACCATATCAGGTTATAGCTGCTTTGTATTGAGTTTGCCAGAAAACAATCGATACACGCATATTTGGATACCGGCAACAAGACATACGGTTTTACCAGTTGTGACGGTGTCTGTTGGAACGCAAACCTGAACAAGAAGTCTATTGTCAGAATGAAAGGCAGGATTCCGTACATGAACTCATAAGCGGTGATGCGTGATGAGTCATTGACAATCAATGAGAACATAACCGCAAAGAACATAAGATACAGAATAGCTATGCCAGCTAATACCCATCCCAGAACCTTTCCAGTCTTATTGCGCTCCCATAGTGGGCTTCGTTTGTCTGATAGCCTCAGGTGTTGCTTGAGAATCTTATATAGCTGATATCTGTTCATTCTGCGTAGTACCTATTTAAATATATATTAACGGAGGTCAATCACCTCAGCGTGTGGATAGTCCTTACTTGGGAAACGGAATATTGCGTCATTCTGGTCTTTGCCCTTGAAATTACTTACGTTGATAGTAGTCCATGATTTCCCTTGTCGCATCTTTATCTGCCGCAAGATATATGACTTGCTTACGGTAATATATAACTCCTGTACCGTACGCTTCTGGTTTTGTGCCACGAGATGGATCTCATAATTCCCGTTCACCGTTTTCATCGTAGTGGTGTAACCAGTCTTGTAGATACTGACGAAAGTATATGGATTCATTGACATCTGGGCAGCTTGGGTCGGAGTGCTGATGTTCACCTCTTCAGTATTCTTCATATAGCTCCATTGGGTCTTGCCGTCAAACCATACTTTAGCCTCTGGTGTGGATGCGAAGAACTTCTTTCCTTTGATGGCTATACTGCCGGAGGTTGAGCCATATTTGGCACCACTGACAGAGAAATTGGCGGATGCTCCACCTTTCCTTACAATGATGGCTGCCGCCTTGTCGAGAACCTGCTGTGCCGTCTGTGCTGTTGAGATATTGGCAAGCAGCAATGCTAATAAAACTGCTGTAATCCTGAACGTTTTCATAATCTCTCCTTATAATTGCTTTTAATCATAAGACGAACAACCGATTAGTTCGTTTAAATCAGACATAACCTTCTCTCACAATATATCAATGAAGCGTGGCAAGCAAAGCCTCGAGGCTGTTCTCGTCTGTGATGAGTACCTCACGGGGCTTGCTTCCTTGTGCCGTACCGACGATTCCAGCCTTCTCCAACTGGTCCATCAGACGTCCCGCGCGGTTGTATCCGATAGAGAAATGACGTTGTATCATACTTGTCGAGCCTTGTTGTGTGCGTACAATGGAGCGGGCTGCTTCCTCAAACAGAGGATCAACATTCCTAACATCCATATTGCCGTTACCACCTCCGGCGAATGAGCTGTTGTCGTCACCGAGTGGCTCTGGTATGGCAAGCGGTTCTACTGGTCCAGGCTGTTCTGAAATGAACTTATTGATTCTCTCAACCTCTGGAGTGTCGACAAACGCGCATTGCACACGTACAGGTTCTGTTCCGTTTGAGTAAAGCATGTCACCACGTCCTATGAGCTGATGTGCGCCTGTCCTGTCAAGGATGATACTTGAGTCGATGCGCTGTGACACCTTGAAGGCGATACGTCCTGGGAAGTTTGCCTTGATACCGCCAGTGATAACCTTGGTTGATGGGCGTTGTGTCGCTATTACCATGTGAATGCCGACGGCTCGCGCCAGCTGAGCGATACGTGTGATAGGCATCTCCACTTCCTTGCCGGCGGTGATAATCAAGTCGGCGAACTCATCGATGATAACGATAATGTATGGCATGAAATTATGACCGTCGTTGGGACTCAGCGTGTGGTTCAGGAACTTGTTGTTGTATTCCTTGATGTTTCTTGAGCCAGCCTTCTTCAGCAGGTCATAACGAGTGTCCATAAGTACGCAGAGACCTTTCAATGTCTTTACGACCTTAGACGTGTCGGTGATTATCGGCTCTTCGACATTCTCATCGAGGGAAGCCATGAAATGGTCTGAGATTGCTCCATAGACACTGAACTCAACCTTCTTCGGGTCTATGAGCACGAACTTAATCTCATTTGGATGCTTCTTATATAGCAAAGAGGTGATAATGGCGTTCATACCAACAGACTTACCTTGTCCTGTGGCACCGGCGACGAGCAGGTGTGGTATCTTTGCGAGGTCAACCATGAAGACATCGTTGGTGATGGTCTTGCCCAATGCCAGCGGCAGCTCCATTGTCGTCTCTTGGAACTTCTTGGAGTTCAAGATACTCAACATCGACACGACGCTTGGCTTGGCATTCGGCACCTCAATACCGATAGTTCCTTTTCCTGGCATCGGGGCAATGATACGTATACCCAAGGCTGCCAGGCTCAATGCTATGTCATCCTCAAGATTCTTAATCTTTGAGATTTTCACTCCTGGTGCCGGAGTAATCTCATAGAGGGTGATAGTTGGTCCTACGGTAGCCCTTATAGACTTGATTTCTATTCCGAAATTACGTAATACCTCAATGATGCGGTTCTTGTTGGCTTCTTGTTCCTGCTGGTCAACGTATGTCTTACCGTCAGTGTCATATTTCTTTAACAGATCCAGTGTCGGGAACTTATAACGGGTGAACGGCTCGCGTGGGTTGATAGGGGTGAGCTCATTGTCCTTTCCCTCTACAGTCTTGCCTTTTGCCTTGTCGCCTTCCTCTGCGACATCAACCTCCATGCTCATACCTTTTACCTTCTTTGTTCCTTTTTTGTTGGCTGCTGAGCCAGTATCAAGGTAAGCAGGGTCGTTGACTATTACCTGGTTGTCAGAGAATTCAACGGTTTGCGGCGCAGGGTCATCATATATTTTTGGACTGTCATAAGAGTCCGTTTGGTCATCATCATTATCCTTTTCGTTGTTAGTAATCGTAAACTTAACCTTGTTTGTGATGTAACCTACAGGGTTAAGTATTTTTCTGATGAAGGTGATAGTCTCTGATGTGAGATAAGTCAGGAATGCCAATGCTATAATGATTAATATGGCAATCAGTCCCGGAGCACCAATTACGTTCTCTAACCATTGGCATATAAATGCGCCATGATCACCGCCAGGATTGAATATCTGACTTCCCATGAGTGGTGTGGCAAACTTTGCCATTGTCACGGAACTCCAGATCATCACCAGTGCGAGGCTAAAGAACCATTTTATGAGGTTTACTTTATAAGCGCCCATCATCTTAAAAGCACATAATATGATGAAAACTGGTATTATGAATGCCGGTATTCCAAAACAACGGGCGATCAGGAAATGTGAGATAATCGCTCCTACGCTTCCACATGTGTTCTGGAATGCGCGGGTAGTATTCTCTATCTCTCCCGGACGAAGACTTGTCACGAGACTTTGGTCTGCCTCACCGGTATTGAAATAGCTGATGAATGCGATAATAACATATATGGCAAATAGTAAAAAAATAATGCCATAAATGAAATTAGTCTTGTCGTTGATAATATAATTTATACCGATTGCTTCACTAAAACTTTTAGATTTGCGCACAGATTTTTTCTTTGCCATTGTCGTTTCTTTAAAAATAATGTGCAAAAGTAGCAAAAAAGAGTCAGAATCACGCAGCTTTTTCCAACTTTTTTCCTATTTTTGCATACAGATTGATAGAATATGGTAAAAATACTTTATAATAAATTCGATAAAAAACAAATCCCAACGCTCCCGAGAGTCAGTTTTCCTGGTCGTATTGTCGTGGTTTTGTCGGAGTCAGAGGCAAACAGGGCAGTGGACTATTTGATGACAAAAGATATACTTGGAATAGATACAGAGACAAGACCGTCGTTTAGGAAAGGCAGCTACCATCAGGTGGCATTGTTGCAGGTAGCCGCGAAAGACATTTGTTTTCTTTTTCGACTGAATATCATAGGAATCACCGATTCCATCGTCAGGCTTTTGGAAGACAAGTCTATTCCCAAGATCGGCTTGTCGCTGAATGACGACATGCTGATGTTGCGACACCGGCGTGCTTTCACGTCGGGTAGTTTCATTGACCTGCAACAAGTCGTAGGTGACTTCGGGATAGAAGACAGGAGTCTGCAAAAGCTATATGCAAATATCCTCGGCGGGCATATCGTAAAGCGAGAGCAGCTGTCCAACTGGGAACAGGCTGTGCTTACGGAGAGACAGAAGTTATATGCCGCGACAGATGCATGGGCATGTGTAATGATATATGAGGAGCTAAAAAGGCTGCGTTTAACAGACGATTTTGTCTTAGAGACAGTAACAGAGGAGACAAATAACACAGCATCAACGATAAAAGAATGACAGAATATAGGAATATTTATTTGAAGAAAGGGAAGGAAGACAGTCTGCTACGCTTCCATCCGTGGATTTTCTCCGGTGCCATCGGTAGGATGGATGCCGGTATTAATGAAGGTGATATTGTACGTGTTATGGCGGGCGATGGCTCATTCCTTGCCGTCGGGCACTATCAGGTCGGTTCAATCGCTGTACGTGTATTGTCCTTCAGGGATGAGGCTATAGACTCATCGTTCTGGGAGAGGTCATTACAGGCTTCCCTGACGATGAGAGAGGCTATAGGCATTGCGAATGAGCGTAACCAGACATACCGTCTTGTTCATGGTGAGGGTGACAACCTTCCGGGTCTGGTGATAGACTGTTATGGGAAGACGGCGGTTATGCAGGCTCATAGCGTCGGTATGCATGTCCAACGCATGGAGATAGCTCAAGCCTTGCGAAAGGTGATGGACAATCGTATCAGCCAGATATATTATAAGAGTGAGACGACCCTTCCATATAAGGCTAACCTCGGACAAGAGGACGGTTTCTTGTTTGGTGGTAGTGGTGATGAAATCTCTGTTGAGAACGGATTGAGGTTTTATATCGATTGGCTGAAAGGTCAGAAGACAGGATTCTTCATTGACCAGCGTGAGAACCGTACCCTTCTCGAGCAGTATTCAAAAGGCAGGAGTGTGCTGAATATGTTCTGTTATACCGGTGGATTCTCGGTTTATGCTATGCGAGGTGGTGCCCGACTAGTACATTCTGTAGATAGCAGTGCTAAGGCTGTTGAGTTGACTAATCGTAATGTCGCGTTGAACTTTCCGGGCGATAGCCGCCATGACGCGTTCTGTGATGACGCGTTCAAGTATTTGGATCAGCACGACCAGAGCTATGACCTTATAATACTTGATCCTCCCGCTTTTGCCAAGCATCGTTCCGCTATAAAGAATGCCTTGCGTGGATATATCCGTCTGAACGTCAAGGGATTCGAGCGTGTCAGGAGAGGTGGTATAGTCTTTACATTCAGTTGCAGTCAAGCCATAACCAAAGATTTGTTCAGACAGGCCGTCTTCACTGCTGCGGCTCAGGCAAAGCGTAATGTGCGCATCCTGCATCAGTTGCATCAGCCGGCAGATCATCCCGTGAATATCTATCACCCAGAGGGAGAGTATCTTAAGGGATTGGTGTTGTATGTGGAGTAAAAAGTCTGTTTGTAATAAACACACTTATGATTCAAAGAATATCTGATTTCATCGGGCAACATCAGTTGTTGAGCAAGAAGGGTCTTTATCTTGTCGCTCTTTCCGGCGGCTCCGATAGCGTATGTCTTCTCACCGTGTTGCATGAGATGGGATATAATGTTGAGGCTGTTCATTGTAATTTCAATCTTCGGGGAAAAGAGTCAGAGCGAGACGAACGGTTTTGTAAGCAGCTATGCGATGAAATGGGAGTTTCCTTTCATCTCGTTCATTTTGATACCATCGCTTATGCCACTCTTCACCATGTGAGTATAGAGATGGCGGCTCGTGAGTTGCGCTATTCCTATTTTGAGCGGTTACGTAATGACATCGGTGCTGATGATATTTGCGTCGGACACCATCGTGACGACTCCGTTGAGACGGTATTGATGAATCTTATTCGTGGTACGGGACTGAGAGGGTTGAGCGGTATAGCTCCGAGGAACGAACATATTGTACGTCCTTTGCTTTGTGTCTCTCACGATGAGATAATACATTTCTTAAAGGAACGGAATCAACCTTTTGTCACTGATAGCAGCAACCTCAAGGACGATGTGCTTAGGAACAAGATAAGGCTTAATGTAATACCTCTCCTTGAGAGTATTAATCCTTCTGTAAATGAGAGTATTACAAAAACTGCTTATAGGGTTTCTGAAAGCATGAGGTTGGTTGATGATTCTCTCCGGAAAGCGGAAAAAGAGATAATGAGAGACAATGTTATTGATATTGGCAAACTCTTTCAATTCCCTTCGCCAGAGTTGATGTTGTACACTCTTCTTAAGCCTCACGGATTCCAACCAGCACAGATAGAACAGCTCTTCCATAGGATCTCAAAGGATGATGACCGTACTCTTACAGGTAAGATATGGCAATCGCCTACCCATGAGTTGCTTTATGACCGTGGCAGGATGTTTATAAGTCCTGTCAGGCAACGTCCTCGCGTGTTGCGTATTCCTGAGACAGGAACATATATTTTCGGTGATTCTCAAAAACTTATCGTTGAGACCGGTGAGATTGACGATTCTTTCGTCATTGACAAACAACCTTCGACAGCAGTCCTTGACTCATCAAAGGTGACCTTTCCACTTACCCTTCGCCTTATAGAGCGGGGCGACAGGTTTGTGCCATTTGGTATGACAGGCAGTAAGCTGGTGAGTGATTTCCTTACGGATCTTAAACTGTCTTCGTTTGAAAAGCGCGACCAATGGTGTGTGACACAAGCCACTGGCGAGATAATATGGCTTGTAGGAAGAAGACCAGACAACCGTTTTAGGGTTACCAAAGCAACTAAGAGAGTTCTGACTCTTAAGACAAAAGCCGGGCGCTAACCCTTTTTGGCTCTTTCTCTCTTGATCTTCTCCAGCATCATGTTCACATGATCCCTCAGTGTCTTACGTGTCTTGTATATCTGGTAATTATATACCATATAGGTCGCAATGAAATAGACACCGACTTGTATCCATAGAGCGCGATACTCCGTAGTGATATCATGCAGGGTGGCACCCATAGAGCTGAGACGCAGGAATCCTTTTACTCCGAATGTGGAGGGGAAGAGCCATGAGAAACCTTGCCAATAACCGGGAATATTACTCTGAGGCCAGCTTATGCCGGTAAGGAACAATAACGGGATGGACGTGAATACCACCAGCAGCATTACGTTCTCCCTGTATCTTACCAGACATGAGAGCATCATACCAAAGAAGATACATGATAGTATGAACGGAGTCATCAAACCAATAAGGTCTGTGCCACTGATCATTGATGTGAAACCGAAGAAGCGTGGTACGCATAAAGTGATATACGCTCCCATAACGGCATATATCATAAGGTAGCACATAGCCTTACCTAAGATGACACGGAAGACACCGTCGAAGTGGCTGCTTGCCGGGATAAGGTTGTTGAAACGGTTATTCTCCCTTGCGGTACCGGCAGAGAGACCTATACCCAACAGCAATGTCTGTTGAAGGATAAGCAATAACACAGACGGGATGATAGCATTACCGTAACCACCGGTGGAGTTGAATATCTCCACCTCCTCGAAGGCGAGCGGTTGCGTGCTTATCTCCTCGTCCCTGCTGGTAAAGGAGTTTGACTTTGATATTTGGATTCTCCTACCCATATCCATTGATACGGCGGTGGCGGTCTGGTATATGGCTTTATAAGTCAACATCAGCGACATGTCGCAATACACGCTTACATGTGCCTGTTCACCTCTTCCGATAAGTGTCTCGAAGTCGGAAGGGAAATACATCACACCCTTAACCTTCTGTTGCCCTATGAGATTCTGTGCCTCGTTAAGGCTGTTGCAATAATAAGCCACCTTAACGTCGGGTGAGGCGTCAACCTTCCTTATGAACTCCCGTGAGGAGGCGGAGTGTGACTTGTCGACAATGGCGACAGGTACGTTACGTACAACCTCATTGTTGTATATCCATGAGTAGAGTAGGGGGTAGAGCAATGGCACGAGGATAAAGAAGATGAGCACACCCTCATCCTTGATGATGTTCTTCATCTCCATCCACCATATATAAATCATATCGTGGAAGCCTTCATTTATTCTTTGCCATATATTCTGTCTCATATCACAAGCTGTTGAAGAGGAGGTGTTTATGGAATGTATACATATACCAGCATCGCCTTGCGTATGTTCCATGCCGACAGCAATGGCAACATGGCGAATGCCAGTAAGATGACAGCATTGATCCATGCGTTTATTAATGGGAATCCATTAAAAATGCATATCTGGTAAATCATGTAATAGTGTCTTAACGGGAACAGCCACGACAAAGCCTCTATCATGCCGTCCATGGCGAAGACCGGAAAGGTGGCTCCCGCCGTTGAGAAGCTAAGCACTGCCCATAGTGAGCATACGCTCATGGACATACGCAACGACGGCATTAGTCCGAAGATAAAGACGCCGAAGCCCTCACACGCCAGCACAGAGAGCACGGAAAGCATTATTATCATTCCCGCTCCTCCAGGGTGTGGGAACGCCAGATGTCCGAAGATATACCACATATATCCAAGGAAGATACTGATGAAGACGATGAATTGTGGAAGCAGCTTGCCTATTAGCGCCACATACACGTTTCCGCCTGCCATTAGCATCCACCTTCTTGAGGTGCCGAACTTCAGTTCCGTACCTATCGAATAGACCGTTATAAGAAATATGAACAACATCAGTATACCGGGTACCAGGAACGTGCTGAGGTACACATTGTAGTTTGTCCACGGGTTATTTATCGTGTGCAGGTCTATTGCTATAGGCTGGAGAAACTCTTTTATCTCTCTTTCCGTCTTGCCTAATGCCGAAAGCTTGGCTGAGCCTACCGCCGCCGAGCCTAAGGTGCTTATGGTTTTCAGGTCGCGGAACAATAAGCTTCCTGCCACTAACGTGACATTGCTATAATAGAATGAGATCTTTGGCTGGCGGGAAGCCAGAAGGTCGGCTGTCGTACCCTCCGGAATGTATAGGAAAGCGTATATCTCTCCTTGCTGTATGGCTTTTCTTGCCTCGTTGACGTTCGGGTAGTGTCCTACGATTTTTGTTGTCTGGAAGGCATCGAGCTTACGTATCATGCCACGTGTTGTCGTAGTCCTGTCCAAGTCGACGACACCGCACGGAAGGTTTGTAGGCAGTCCCTCACTCATCAGTGAGGTGAAGAAGAACGTTACTACGATTGGAAAGATAACCATGCAGAAAAGGTATATTGGATGATGGACCAATATACCGCATTCCCGTTGGGCTATCTTTAGTATTCTTCTTATTACGTTCATCTTATTCCTTGAGAATCAGCGACATACCAGGGCGAAGACCCTCAATGACTTTGTCGGGGCGAGCCTTTACCTCAAAAGTCTTGAGGTCATACTGTCCGGTTGTCTTTGTCGCTTTCCATACAGCGTATGAGCCCTCATCCTTGATAGAGTATATTGTCAGCTCAATATCTTTGTTGAATGCCGGGACGAAAGCCTTGATCTTGTCTCCAACCTTAATGCCGTTGAGCTGGTCTTCCCGGATGTTGAAAGAACCCCACATGTCTTTTGTCATGGAGATGCTCATGATAGGAGAGCCTAAACCGATAAGCTCGCCTTGCTTCGGATAGATGGTTGACACCTCACCCTCGGCGGTAGCCACCTGTACGGTCTCTTTCAGTAAGGACTTGACAACGTCAACGGCACCCTTGGCTGCCTGAGCCTGCTTTTGCGCGGCGCGCTTTTCCTGTTCCCTGGCTCCGCTCTTAGCCATCTCATACTGAGCTTTGGCTGCCACCACCTGTGCCTCTGTAACCTTGTAGGCTGCCAGTGCCTCGTCTCTCTTCTGTGCACTGCTTACCCCCTCGTCGTACAAGCGTTGCATACGTCCGTATGTCTCTTTTGCCAGCTCGTTAGCTGACAGAGCCTGTTGATAGAGCTGGTATGCACCTTCAATACTTTCCTTTCTCATTCCGGCGTTGGTAAGGTCACTGATAGCGTCGGCGACCCCTTCGGTAGCCTCGGCTGCTTTCTGCTGTGCCGTCACCTCTGGAATCTCAATGATTGCGAGGGTGTCGCCTTTGTGAACGTAGTCTCCCTCTTTTACAAAGATCTCCACCACACGTCCTGGAAGCTTGCACGATACTCTGTACTCACTTACCTCCAGCTCTCCCTGAATAGTCTCAGGAGTGCGGTCAAGCGTGTAATAGCCGATTAGGGCTACTGCGAGGATTACTATTATGAATCCGGCTATGGCAAGCAAGATGCTGTTATGTTGTTTCTTTGCTGACATAATCTATATTGTTTATGGGTTATTGATATTGTTAATACATGATTTGCGGATAGTCTACTCCTGGGATAAGATGCCTAACGCTTTTTGTAAAGACAAGAGTGCCAGGCGCAAGTCAATCTCGGCATCCTGCTTTTGCGACTGAGCCTGTTGCCAGGCGGTTTGAGCCCCCATGACATCGGTAACCGTCATCACTCCCTCTTTATATCCCACATTGGCACAACGAAGATTCTCGTCGGCACTGGCAAGGTTCTTCTGAGCCATCTCTAATTGTTTTCTTGCCTCCTTGACCTTGAACCTGCTCTGTTCCACCTGAAGAGAGATTTTCTCACGGACATCCGCAAGCTCTAACTGCGCCACCTCGGTGGCGGTCCTTGATGCGTTGAGCTTATACCGGCTCTCGTGCCAGTTCCATATCGGAACCTGTAATATCACGCCAATGTTCCATATTCCGGTGAATTTCTTCTCAAAGCCGTTGAAGATGCTTGGGTTTACAAACGTCACTCCGCCAGTCAATGCCACATGAGGCATATACTCAGCTTTTATGAGCTTAGTCGTTTGTTTGGTCAAGTCAATAGTGTTTTGCAGCAAACGAATCTCCGACCTGTTCTCGTATGTCGTGGCATTCTCTTGCGAGAGGTCCTCGTCGGGCGTCACAATCTCCTCTTTCTCCTCATCGGCGAGTGTGATGTCACTGTCTAATGGAAGACCGCAAAGCTGGCACAGCAACATTTTGGAAAGGACAAGTCCGTCCTCAACCTTTGTGACATTCATCTCTGCGGTGTTTACCGCCACGTCCACCTTCAAGCCGTCGGCTTTTGTCGCCACACCTTCACGGATACATTTCTGTACATCCTCATCAAGCTTCTTTACAAAAGACAGATACTTCAGCGCCAGACGGTGCTTGTTTCGCAATGACACTGTCAGCCAATAGGCATTGTCGATGGCATATAGTGTCTTCTGAGTGGCGCTCTCCACCTGGTTGTGAGCCATCTCCTCACCTATACGCGCCATCTCGTTGGCGGCGGTGATGGCTCCACCCATGTACAGCGGCTGAGTGACAAGAATCCCAGCCGACCATACGTTTCTCGTGTCGGTATTGAAAGCCTCGTTAATACTCTCTCCGATGGCGTTGCCAGTCTGAGCCAGACCCGGTGACACCTTTTCCATCAGGACACCCAGCTTCTGTGCCGATTCCATGGAGATGGCACCTTGCTGAACCATCTCCGTGATGGTTTTGGAGAGGTTCTGTCCTATGCTACCCGACAGGGTTGTGCCCATTGTACTGAATGACGCTCTTTTCTCATCGCTGAGCAATGATATCTCCTTGCTGAAATGCTCATAGCCTCCCAGACCATCCACGCGGGGTAGGAACTTTGTCTTGGCTACATTTCTGTTATCCTTTGCGATAGAGATGTTGAGCTTGGAAACCTTCAGTTGCTTGTTGTTGTCCAAAGCCAGCTGCCTGCATTGTTGCAATGTCATAGGCTTCTGTGCTAAAGACGGCAAGGCAAGTCCAAAGAGTGTCCATATCAAAATTTGTCTCTTCATAAGTGAATTCTTGTTTTTTAATGAATTCTTGCTTTTTGCGCTCGCAAAATTATATATTTTTATTCATTTACGACTCTAAAATTCATCAATCAATTCCCAAAATTATTAAAATTAGCTATTTTTAGGGAAAAAAGGGACAACATTCAATTCTTTTTTCATACATTTGCACTTCATAGAACGAAAACGTCTTTAGACAATGACTGAGGTAAAGATAAAAGATTCCATATTACAGAAGGCGGCGACCGAGGGCATGGATGCGTTCATAGGTGCGATAGTGCAGGCAACGTACGATGCTGTCGGCGGTGACCTCACCGCTGAGACGATGGCGATGCTGACCTCCGACCAGATTACCTTGCTGGCATGGAGCATCCTTCACGAGGAGGTGATGGATGGGGGATACGTGCAACTGATACACAACGGCTACGGTGCGTTTATCTTCCATAACCCGTTTGCCATTGCCATGCGTGAATGGGGACTGAATGATGTCTATACACATGTAAAACGTGCCCGTCGCCTGTACGAGAAATATCATGAGGTTATTGAGCGTGACTATACCGATGATGAGTTCATGGCACTCTTTGAGCAGATGCCCGAGTTTGATGACTTTGATGATGAGTTTGTCGAGATGGAAGAGCTTTGGACAGCCCAGGTAGCCGAATATGTAGACGAGCATATTGAACAATTCGTAACCATTACAGATGAATAAGGAACAACAAGAGCTACGTAAGAAGAGCCCGATACAGATAAAAAACAAGAAAGCCGCCTTTGACTATTTCTTCGTGGAGGAATTTACGGCGGGAATAGTACTTACCGGTACGGAGATAAAGTCCATACGTGCCGGCAAGGCATCGTTGGTTGATACCTATTGTTATATAGTAAACGGTGAGATATGGGTCAAAGGTATGAACATATCCCCGTATTTCTATGGGTCATATTCCAACCATGAGGCGAAGAGAGACCGTAAGCTGCTACTGACAAAGCGTGAGATAAGGAAACTCTCAGACGCGGACAAGCAACCAGGATATACCATCGTCCCCACATTGATATTCATCGATGAGAACGGAAGGGCGAAGGTTGACATTGCCTTGTGCCGTGGAAAGAAGGAGTATGACAAACGGCAGACTCTCAAGGCTAAGGAGGACCGCCGTGAGATGGACAGGGCTTTGAAACATTATTAGAAAGCATAATACACAATAGTCACAGATTAGTGACATTCGTGTTAAGAAAAAGAGAAATATGAGACTTCAGGATATCATTAAAGAGCGCATTCTTATTCTCGACGGAGCCATGGGAACGATGATTCAGCGATATGGCTTGGACGAGACGGATTTCCGTGGGGCACGGTTCAGTGACTTCGACGGTCAGATGAAAGGAAACAATGATGTCCTGAATATCACTCGTCCGGATGTTATCGAGGATATCCACCGCAAATATCTTGAGGCGGGAGCTGATATCATAGAGACCAATACCTTCTCGTCGCAAAGGGTGTCGCAAGCCGACTACCATCTTCAGGACTATAGTTATGAGATGGCATTGCAGGGTGCGCGCATAGCGCGCCGCGTCGCCGACGAGTACTCTTCTGATGACAAGACAAGGTTCGTGGCTGGAAGCATTGGACCGACAAACAAGACCTGCTCACTCTCACCAGATGTCAACCAGCCTTCGGTGAGAGACATAACCTACGATGAGCTTTTCGATGCCTATTCCGAGCAGGTGAGAGGATTGCTTGACGGAGGTGTCGACGCTTTCCTTATAGAGACAATCTTCGACACGCTGAACGCAAAGGCGGCAATCGACGCCGTGGTTACCCAGTGCAAGGGCAGGGGAGTGGAGCTTCCGGTGATGCTTAGCGTCACCGTGAGCGACATGGCGGGACGTACGCTTAGCGGACAGACGCTCACGGCGTTCCTGGCGAGTGTCTCTACCTATCCAGTGTTCTCTGTGGGACTGAACTGCTCGTTCGGCGCGGCACAGCTAAAGCCGTTCCTGAAAGAGCTTGCGGCGCAAGCGCCATATTATATCAGCGTCTATCCTAATGCCGGTCTTCCAAATGAGCTGGGGCAATACGACCAGACTCCTGATGAGATGGCTTCACAAATGGAAATGTTCATCGAGGAGGGACTGGTGAACATCATCGGAGGATGCTGCGGCACCACCGATGCTTTCATTGCGGAGTTTCCACGCCTTGTTGACGGACGGGAGCCGCGAATGAAGCCTGAACGGTCTGATGCCTTGATGCTGAGCGGCTTGGACAGTCTGGTTATACGACCGTCAAAAGACGACAGTCAGCCTTCTTTTACTAATGTCGGAGAGCGTTGCAATGTGGCGGGCTCACGTAAGTTCCTGAGGCTGATAAAGGAAAAGAGCTATGAGGAGGCTACGGCGATAGCCCGTAAGCAGGTTGACGACGGGGCGATGGTCATTGACGTCAACATGGATGATGGACTGCTCGACGCAAGGGAGGAGATGGTTACCTTCCTCAATACCATAGCGGCGGAGCCTGACATAGCACGTGTGCCAGTGATGATCGACTCTTCCGACTGGAGCGTCATCGTCGCAGCCCTGAAGTGTGTGCAGGGGAAAAGTATCGTAAACTCCATTTCTCTCAAGGAGGGTGAGGAGGTGTTCCTCAGCCATGCCCGTGACATCATGCGCTACGGAGCTGCCGTGGTGGTGATGTGCTTCGATGAGGAAGGACAGGCGACGACCTACGAGCGGCGTATAACGATAGCTGAGCGGGCTTACCGCCTGTTGGTTGACAAAGTGGGAATGTTCCCGCAAGACATAATATTCGACCCGAACATCCTGGCGATAGCTACGGGTATGGAGGAGCACGACAACTATGCGCTCGACTTCATCCGCGCCACACGATGGATAAGGGAGAACCTGCCCGGCGCGCATGTCAGCGGCGGAGTAAGCAACTTGTCGTTCTCCTTCCGTGGCAACAACTACATTCGTGAGGCTATGCATGCGGTGTTCTTGTATCACGCCATCCGCGACGGAATGGATTTCGGAATAGTAAACCCTGCCACAAAGGTCACCTACGAGGATATACCGCAAGACCAGCTGGAGATTATCGAGGACGTGGTGCTGAACAGAAAGGCAGGGGCGGCAGAGCGGCTCACGGAGCTTGCGGCACGTATCAAGGAAGAGGAGGAACAACGGAAGGCGATGCAAGGCGCTGACGGTCAGCGGAAAGTCTCTTCTGACAAGGAAGCATGGCGACAGGAGGATGTGGAGAGCCGGCTGAAGTATGCGTTGCGGAAAGGTATCACCGACTATTTGGATACCGACATAAAGGAGGCTCTTGAGCGCTATCCGAATGCTGTTGATGTGATCGAGGGTCCTCTCATGGCTGGCATGAATGAGGTCGGGACGCTGTTCGGTGAAGGTAAGATGTTTCTGCCGCAAGTGGTGAAGACCGCGCGTACCATGAAACAGGCTGTCAGCATATTGCAGCCGGCGATAGAGGCTGAGCGTAAGGAGGGCTCGGCAAAGATGGGCAAGGTGCTGCTGGCGACGGTCAAGGGTGACGTTCACGACATCGGAAAGAACATCGTCGCGGTGGTGATGGCGTGCAACAACTACGAGGTCATAGACCTCGGGGTGATGGTGCCGCCGGAGCTGATAGTGCGAAAGGCCATCGAAGAGGATGTCGACATGGTAGGCTTGTCGGGACTTATCACGCCGAGCCTCACCGAGATGGTCGGCGTGGCTAAGGAGATGGCGCAGGCGGGACTGTCCATTCCCATCATGGTAGGAGGAGCCACGACAAGCCAGATGCATGTGGCTCTGAAGATTGCGCCGGAATACCAGGGGCCTGTGGTGTGGGTGAAAGATGCGGCACAGAACCCGAGGATAGCACAGAGGCTCGTCAGCGATGAGCAACGAAGGGACTTCAAAGAGGAACTGGATGGGCTATACGAGCGACTGCGGGAGGAGTATGCCAGTCAGCAGAGACAAATCCTCTCTTTAGAGGAGGCAAGAAAGAAAAAACTTGATTTATTCCAAACATCATGATAAAGACTATAATTTTCGACTTGGGGGGAGTGATAATAACCTTGGACCAGGAACAGGCGGTAAGGCGTTTTGAGGAACTGGGTCTCAAAGATGCCAGACAATGGCTTGATCCTTATACGCAAAAGGGAATCTTCGGAGAGCTTGAGTCGGGACAGGTCACGGCGGAGGAGTTCCGCAGGGAGCTGAGCGCAATCATCGGCAGGGAGCTGTCTTTCGATGAGTGCCGCTACGGGTGGCTGGGATATTGTAAGGAGGTGCCACGGCGTAACCTCCTGGCGTTGCGGCGCTTGCGTGACATGGGGTATCGTATGGTCTTGTTGTCAAACACTAATCCGTATATGATGAGCTGGGTCGACAGCCCTGAGTTTGACGGTGAGGGACACTCGCTTGCCGACTATCTCGATGCGATGTATTGCAGCTACAAGGTGGGGTGTATGAAGCCGGACCGACGTTTCTTCGGACATGTGCTACAGACGGAGCAGGTGCTGCCGGAGAATTGTCTCTTCGTTGATGACGGACCGCGCAATGTGGCGGCAGCCAGTCAAATGGGATTCTATACCATCTGTCCCACAAATGGTGAGGACTGGACAGATAATATCTTCCAACAGTTACAGCTCCTGTGATGTTAATGGCGGCAAATATGATATAATATTGTCTGATACACTTTCACGCTTGGGTGGATTTGCGCTCGGGTGGGTCAATTTGACGGTATGGAGTTCGGAGATGTTCTTTACGCAACTGGTCAAGGGCATTTTGATCAAATGTCCCATTGTCCTGAGAAAAACAAATATTTCGGTGAAAACTTATGTTTTTGCTAATGCTTTAACCTAATGTGTAGCATGGTGTATTGTGTCTCGTTTTGGAGTAGCATCGATATTGAGCTGAAAACTGAGATTCTTTGTAACCTTTCATCTTTCATCTTTCATCTCTACATGTGACATCTACTGCCTTTATATGTGTCATCTACTGTCTCTACATGTGTCATCTACTAAAATCGTATTTGCAATCCGCCCAGTCGAGTACTTTTCGGCACACTTCGTGTGGTAATCAAATTTGCTCGCAAAATTATATCGGCAGCCTTACGGCTGGTAATCGAGTTTACTCGCTTTGCGGAGCAACCCCCTCCGCGCTCGGATCATGGCTATTTTGACATTAACACAGACTCCGGTTGAGCGAGCTGAGCGCAAATCATAATGTAAAGGCTTTTTCTCCTTTTACTTTACGAAAAGGAACAGATTTTTCCCAAAAACCTTGCAGGTTTCAAATTGTTTTATTACCTTTGCGACAATTATATATATAATTTTGTAGTCGCAAATGAAGGCTGCATGTCTTAAGACAAATCAAAGAATTACAAAACAAAGAAACAAATACTTAACAATAATTTAAAATAAACGTTTATGAAACAAAAATTATTTACTTTATTTATGTTGCTCGTGGCAGTGACTACGGGAGCATGGGCGCAGGATCCTGATTTTTCAGTAGGAGCTACTGCCCTGACAACATCTACTTTTTTAGGTACAGATGCTGCAAGTGGTATTACTTTGTCCTCTTCTGCATCTTATAGTTCTGGAGCAGTTCAGATTGGAAATACAGCAAGCAGTTATGACTCAAATTATTTTGAGGTTCTTTCTTCTGGTGCAGCCATTGAAAAGGTTAGTTTCTTAATTTCAGGAAACGGTTCTAATAAATCCATTCAAGCACCTGTCTTTGGATGGGAAGAGACTGCTACATCCAACACAGCAGATACTTATAGTATTTTGGATGCAGTAACAGTGACTGCGAATTCATATGCTGCAGCTCAATGGTTTGAGTATGATTTTAGTGGGTATGACATGAAATGTTTGCGTATTTATCGATCTACTAGACAAATTAGTTCTACAGACCCAGAATATACAGGCTCTTCAACTCAACTTGGCTCTGGTCAGACAATAAAGATTTATGGTGTCAAAGTTTGGCTGAAGTCTGCCGATGGCAAGACTAACCTCGTTGGTGAATGGAGTGATGATGCTCCTACCTTTGAGTATGGTGCTACGGCAACCATTCCTACATTCTCTGTAACTCCAGCTACAGCTACTGCTGGTACAGACTACTCTGTAGCTTATTCTCTCGTTTCTGGTAGCAATGTTACTGTTGATGCAACTAACGGAATTACCGCTATTGACACAGAAACTGCAGGTACTTCTGTTGTAAAGGCTACTATTACTGTTGTTAACGAAGAGAACTACAAGGCAACAACGACGGAGTATGAAACTACTATTACCGTCAATGAAGAGCAGACAACTCCTACAGGTGATGAGCATACGATTACATTTAATGGAAAAGATGAAGGAGACACGGATTACTTCACGAATGTTGGTAAACATAGCTTCAATGCCAAATTTAATGGTGCGACATACGATGGTACAACATTCACCAGCGGTCTAAAGATGGAAAACACAACCGAAATAGACTTTACAACGACTGCTACTGCTACAGTAATAATAGTACAATCTACGTGGTCTGATAAAGGTATTACATTTGATGGTATAGGACATCCGTCCTCTGAAGCAGTCGCAGGAACCGGATGCCGCGTTTATACCATTTCTAATGTTGCTGCAGGAGTGCATAAGGTTACCCGTGGCTCAGACGGTGAAAGTGGTCTCTTCCAAATTACGGTCATAGAGGAATCCGTACCTTCTACCGACCCAGTTATCACAGCTTCTAATGTTTCTATCACTGCTACGGAGAGCGGTGTTGCGGCAACACAGACGATTGACGTGACAGGTGCTAACCTAACTGGTACAACGCTGACGGCTACTTTGAATCCTACTGTAGAAGGTCTGAGCGTATCACTTGCTTCTGATGCTATTACAGATGGTGCCATCACGACAACGGCAACGCTGAGCTACACTGCTACAGCTAATGCTAACGGCACAACAACTCTGACCATCTCTGACGGAACAACCTCCAAGGATGTAACTATTACCTATCATGCACAAGTTGTAGACTATGTACAGAAGACCGTCAGCGCAGCTACTACATGGGACTTCAGCAAGACAGGCTTAAGCTCTAAGATTGAATTTGCTTCAGATGACCCTCAGTATCGTACTGATGTGCTGATTGCCAACATTAAAGGTTACAATGTCGTTCCTGACTTCGATGCAGAGTCTTTGATTTTCAATGGTGACCGTCTTGATACCAGCTATGGTCAGGTTAAAGCTCTGAAGTTCAAGACTTCTGTTCCTGGAACTGTTCAGGTTGTATTCTCTAACACTGGTGGCTCTCGCCCGTATCGCCATGTCAAGGTGAACGACGTACTGTCTTCAGAAGGCTCTGCATCGGGTTCTGCTAATGACAAGACATCTGAGGCTATTCTCGTACCTGCTGGCGACGTAACCATTATTGGCTACATTCCTGATGCAACAAACCCACAGGAGCGTGATGGTGACGTAGTTGGTCAGAGTTTCCTCCGAGTATATAAGGTTATCTTTACTCCGTTGGCAGATGAAACTATCACGTTTGATGAGACTGGTGGCAACGCTACTAAGGTTTCTGCTAACGCAGGTCAGACCGCTAATGTCTTCGTTTCTCGTAAGATTTCTGCTGACTACTACAACACTCTGTACTTGCCATTCGCAATGAGCGCAGCACAGATTACTGCAGCCTTCGGCGATGGTGCTCAGGTAGCAACATTCACTGGTGAGATTAAGAACGAGACAAGCTTCCAGTTCGCAAACGTAACGGCAATGGAAGCTTATACGGGCTACCTCGTTAAGCCGGCAGCAACTGTCAACGGCTTCACCGTAGAGGGTGCTACTATCGAAAGCACTGTTCCTTCAGTTGAAACAGACTGGGCAATGATTGGTACACTCGACAACTTCGCTAACAGCACCGAGAACGGTGACATCTATTACTTCACCACAAGCGGTACTGTTAAGAAGCTCTCTGCCACAGGTAATATCAAGGGGCTCCGCGCATTCATGTGCAATAAGGAGACAGCAACCTCAATTATTACCAGCATCAGCAGCAATGCAGGTCTTACCTTCGGTGGCGGCAGCACAGAACCTGCCCTTGCTGACGAGTTTGTATTCTACATCTCTATCGATGGTGATGACGATGTGACCGCTATCAACGCTATCGACGGCGTACCTGTTCTCGATGCTAACGCTCCTATCTACAACCTCGCTGGTCAGCGTGTAGGTCAGAGCTACAAGGGTGTGGTAATCCAGAACGGTAAGAAATTCGTGATTAAGTAAGAGAAGAACTGAGCATGCTCGGGTTCTTCCGAACGTGAACGAATCCGGGCGAGGCTCAAGTTTATTGAAATAATATTGAGAAAGATTATGGAAAAGAAACTTTATATTGTACCTGCCATCAAGGCAGCAGAGATGGACGAGGAGCTTCTGG
>CAJOPT010000077.1 GCA_905236455.1 uncultured Prevotella sp.
TATTGTTATTTGTCTGCAAAGTTAATAAAAAGACATGGATTTCGCTTGCTATATCAGAAATTATTTCGTATTTTTGTAGGCACATACTTACAATATGGTTATAGAGTAACAAATCAATTTGAATATGAAATATCGTAAACTTACATCATTTTTGCTGCCTTTCCTTCCCACTGCTTTTGTTGCCTTAGGGTTCGGAGCTTGTAAGTCATCCAAAAAGATTATTGAGGAACAACGTCAGCAAAAGGTTCAGGAGGCAGACCTTAAAGCAATGCGATTAGATGCTGAGATAAGCGACACTCATGCTAAAAGGCAGAATCTGATTAGAATGAAAGAGGAGCTGACAAGAGCAAAGTGTGTTTATGGTGGACCAAACATGATGGAGAACCGTTCTTTAAGAGTTGATCCAGATCTGGAGAAAGCTGAGGAAGTTCAAAAAGACATCGACCGTTTGGAGCGTGCTATTGATAGTCTGGAGTATGAGAAGGGTAGAGTTTACACAGAGCTGTCAAAGGACTTAGAGGAGTTGAATAGGAAATAAAAAATCCTCCATAGTGACTATAAAGCCTGCTATGGAGGTGTTTTTTACGTGATAACGCTTATTACTTAGCGATTGGAGTACGCTTCTCTTTAATACGTGCAGCTTTACCAGTGAGCTTACGCAGATAGTACAGTTTTGCACGACGAACCTTACCGCGCTTGTTGACCTCAATAGAGTCAATGTTCGGTGATTCAATTGGGAAGATACGTTCTACACCTACAGTTCCTGACATTTTACGAACCGTAAAGCGTTTCTTGTCGCCATGACCGTTGATCTTGATAACTACGCCACGATAGAGCTGAATACGCTCTTTTGAGCCTTCAATGATTTTGTAAGCAACGGTAATAGTGTCACCAGCCTTAAATTCAGGAAATTTCTTACCTGTGGCAAATGCTTCTTCAGCAACTTTAATTAAATCCATTTTTATTTATTATTAATTGTGAATTGCCCAACGCAACATGACCAATGACTCTTCCATTGTCAGCGGTTACGCCGAAAAGCGGATGCAAAGGTACACTTTTTTTATGAATTTACCTTCAGTCTTGCTTTGTTAGCTTATTAGATTAACTTTTTTTAAGACCGTTAGCGGCAATCTGATTGCATCTGTTTATGGACTAATCCCAATGTTTATAGTCTGTTATTTCTTTTTCAAATCAAGTAATAAGCGTCCGATATAAAGACCGTGCTTGCCATTTTGGTCTACTGGAACCATTTTCCCATCGAGGTCCTGCTCGTATTCCAATTTTGTGAAGTATGTGTGTGAGTGACCACCCAAGACAAGGTCAATGTTACGAGAGCCCTTAATCATGTATGAGTCATCTTCGTCACCTTTGTTCCAACCAAGGTGCGATATGCATATAACAAGGTCACACTTCATTTTTTTCTTTAGTAATGTCGCTGTCTCAAGTGCAACCTTCGCAGGGTCAAGGTATTTTACTCCCTCGCATTTTGTTGATGACACCAGACCCTCCATTTTAGGTGCGACACCAAAGACTCCGATTTTCACACCGTCGCGTTTGATTATTACATACGGTTTGACTGTTCCTTCCACAACGGTTCCAGTAAAATCATAGTTTGCGCAGACGATAGGGAAGTTGGCCATCTTGAAGATTCGTGCCATGTTTTCTAAGCCGAAATCAAACTCATGGTTGCCAATCGTTGCGGCATCAATGCCCATTTGGTTCATTAGACCAATCTCGACATCACCCATGTATAGTGTATAATAGGCAGAACCCTGTGAGAAATCGCCACTGTCAAAATATAGGAGATTAGGATTTTTTGCTCTTTCTTCTTTTAACATTGATATTCGACGAAGGAATCCGCCCCTTCCTGCCAGTAATGTATCAGCAAGGTTCTCACTAAGAGGCATGATACAACTATGTGTGTCGTTGGTGTGCAATATAAGTAATTGCTTGTTTTTCTGTGCCGAGAGGCTTTGTGGTATTATAGAAAGTAAAAATATTACCAACAAGCTAATATCTCTTACTTGCTTTTGAGCTGAATTTATATTTGTTCTCATCTGTTCTTGTTTAATTTACTTTATTGTAATTCTCCCTTCAATCTCGCTGTTTACTGCATTGCCAGCCGCCGCTTGTTCACGGAAATATTCCATGATGATATAACGTACGTTGTTTTTCTCCTCAGCGGGAGCGTTAATGTCAGTCGCAGACTTAAATGCTGTCATCCCGTCATTGCCTTCAGCGACATAATCAATCGTAGCTACCCGATAGCTTGCAGCCGGATCAATCTCTTCTCCATTCAGGAGAACAGATACCATTTCTTTCTCGTCGTTTATAACAAGCTCGACACCATGGCTGACACCCTCACCGCCACGCTTGGATATTTGCGAGAATAACTCTAAGAGTTTATCTCCCTTAAGTGTGAGAAAGCAAATCTTATTCTCAAATGGTGCGACTTCAACCACGTCACCATAGGTCACTTCTCCTTGGGCGAATGCGGCTCTCATTCCACCAATATTATATACTCCCAGTACAGGCTGCTCATTATATAGCTTGCCGCTCCATACGAGGATATCACTTAACAGGTTTGATAACGGGCTTTCCGGGCGATAAGCCGAGAGATATTTTGCCGCCGTACCTACAACAGGACACAGGATACTGTCAACCTTCTGTTTGAAAGGTGCGAGAAAGATATTGGCTTGAGTGTCTTGGGCAGAGTCATACCTTTTGTCAATAAGTATTCGGGTACGGCTCACTTTTGTGAGTTCATAATGCGAACCGCAGGAGCATAATAACAGGGATGCCCCCAACAGGCAGCTTGCACAAATTTTTTTCTTCATACGGTTAGTCTTAGGTTTTGTTAAATCTGTATATACTTTATCTTATTTAGTCTACTCAAAATAGAAGGAAAGTGCGATGATTTTACTCCTGGCTTCTGACACGGAGTTGGTGTATATTAGCATATTCTTGTCACGCATACGATCAGCATGTGATGTGTCGAGGCTGTTAGTAAGACCATACATAAACTTCAACTCTGGGCGTAACTTGAAATATGGTAGATAGAAATCACAACCTATTCCTACTTCTAAAAAGGAGTCGAATCTTTTTAGGCGAAGATAATCGTCGTCTTTCCCTGACAGGTTAAGCATTGGGTTGATTCCAACCATGACATACGGACGGCGGTTATTGAATCTTGGTGCTGCCGCGATAAGGTCGAAAGCCGAAGAAACATATGCGGTCTTGAGATCCTGATATTTCTCCATTGGAAGTCCGTCAGTCTCTAAATCAGAGATATTACGGAAAGTGAAATGGCGTGTGCCAAAATACATGGCAGGTGCGACACGGAATTGGAAGTAGGTGTTAAGGCGAACCTCCGCTAATACGCCGACGGTAAACCCTGCATCCCATCGATCCTGGTCTGCAGATACTATTTTCTCGGTAGTACTTCCGTCATCAAGAGTAATAAGCTGCGGACCTCTGTTGACAAATTCGATATCTTGTAAGTGGGTTCCTACAATGACACCGAAATGCAAAGGACGCAAATCTGTATATGGCCTATTCTCCACTTTTCTCTCTTGAGCGTGGATACTTATTACATATAAGAATGCGCCAATTAATATATAAGTGATTCTTTTCATGTAAATATATAACGTTTTTCCTTTATGAATATTGCCTTTAAACCATGAATTATATGCCGCGTTCCTATTTTGACAATGTATAAATAGCGCAAAAAAATGCTCATCATTTGTAGGTATTTCAAAATAAATATATATCTTTGCATCGCATAAAAATAGGTATTAGTCCTATAACAGTGCAGACAAAACATTATTAATTAATATTATAAACAAGATTATTATGGCTTACGTAATTAGTGAAGATTGTATCGCTTGTGGTACATGTATTGATGAGTGTCCAGTAGGTGCTATCTCAGAAGGTGATATTTATTCAATTGACGCAGATGCTTGCACTGAGTGTGGTACTTGTGCAGATGTTTGTCCAAATGAGGCTATCAGCTTACCGTAACTTCATCTGAGCAATTGTCTTTAATCTAACGGCTTCCTAAAACGGAGCCGTTTTTTTGTTATGTTGTAAATTGGTCTTAGTCAAGTGTTATTCTAATCAAGTGATGTCTTGTTAGAAGTATTATAATAAAAAAAGGCTACGTGAACGTAGCCTTTTTTGTATTCCATATATTAATTATATTTACTCTATACCTAACGCAGCCTTTGCGTTCTTATCGTTAGGATCTAACTCTATCAGCTTCTGATAGTATGGCTTTGCAGCCTCAAGGTTGTTCTTCTCGCTCCAGTAGTAGAATCCGAGGAGGCGAAGAGCTTGTGTCAGATACCCTGTCTCATCAGCATCACGGTCAGCCTTATTGGCGAGCTCGTCAACGATCTTCTGATTGTAAGAAGCTCCGAGGTCGATATTTCCAGACTTATCTGCAACACCTGCTGCGATCATGTATGCCCAACTTGCGATAGAAGGATATTTCTCAGCCATTTTGTCATAAATGCCAATAGCCTTGGTGAAATTAGCAGACTTGTCAATACCTTTCTCTGCTTTTGCAACGTAGATCTGAGCCAGTTTTGCATAATCTGAAGGTGAGGCATTAGGATTCTTCTTCATGTAATCCTCACTGTACTGGAGGGCTTTGTCTTCATCTCCAAGTCCAGCATACGCCTCAGAAAGTCTTGCCAGTGGCTCTGTAGCATTGGCGTCTACTTCCATAGCCTTCTCGAACTGAGCAATAGCCTCATTGTGTCTCTTTGCTCCGAGCAGTGCCTTTCCATAATATGTATAGTCTGTAGAGTTCTTCTCACCTTCAAGCTGGAGGAATTTCTCTGCTATACCGATCGCCTCATCATAGCTGCCAGTCTCAACGGCAGACCAGAGACCAAGCTGGTTGAGTGTGATGTTCTTTGGGAATCGCGATACTCCTGTTTTGGAGATGCTCAAGGCATCAGAATATTTCTTCAGCTGTATGGCAGAGATAAGATATTCTACCATTTTTGCCTCATCAAGTTTATTGATGTTAGCCTTTCCGTAGTTCTCAAACGCAAGATCAAACTTGTTGGCAGAGAAGAAAGAGTGACCAGCTTCCGCCTCAATCGGGTAGTCTGGAATCTCCGCACGCAATTTCGCATAAGTCTCTTCAACTAACTTTGGATTGATCTTACGATAAACAGATGCATATCGAGTGTAACCACTTGGATTCTTTGGGTCTAAACTCATTGCTGTGGCATAATGGGAAGCAGCACCTCCACCGTTACCAGTAGCGTCTTTCATTGCCTCAGCATCACCTAATAGGATGTATGCCTCTGCCTGTGCCTTTGCGTTTTTCTTGTTTTTCTCAATAACAAGGTTCGCAATCTCCTCAGCCTTTGAATAGTTCTTTACTCCAAGAAAAGTACTACCTAAGGCAACAAGTGCCTCTGGGTCTTTCTTGTATTCTTTCATGTAACTCTTAACGAGATCTTTTGCGGCATCAGCATTGTTTGGGTCAGCTTTAAGAGCCTGTGAGATAGGAACGAGAGCCTTACCATATTCAATGTCTTGTGCCACTGCAGGAGCCGTGATACTAATCATGGCACCCACTACAAAATATTTGATAGCTTTCATAATTTCTTTTTTATTTGTTTGTTAATACTTATATTTTTTCTCTCACATGTATGACGTAGTAGTCATGTTTGGGTTTAATTGCGTTTATTTTTTTATGTTTACTGTCTTAATCATTATATCTCCTCGGTAGGGGAGTAGTCCTGATTTGAAAATAATCAATTGACCTCTTGGATTTGCTATGTAATTGGCGAAACTCCAAGGCAACGCCTTGCGAGGGTCAACCACAATAGCATATATAGTTCTTACAAACGGATAGCGTCCGTCAAGTAAGTATGCCTGATAAGGTTTCCAACTGTTCCTTGGTGTGGCTTCGTCTTTCACTGTAACAGACATAACATGGATATTCTTTTTAAAAGTGGTGTTTGTAGTATCTCTTCTGTCGTTTAGCCAGTTAGAGCCTATTACACCGATTGCATTAGGAGTCTTGTCGACATAATCAATCACATCCTTACTGGTTTTTGCAGCAACAACATTAGGGCTGTTAATTGGTTTTCCATCAAGGATAGAGTCAACTACATAATGTAATGTAGCAGACTGTTTGTTATCGAAGACCACTTCAATATCTCCTTTGTCAGAGTTAGGATAGATATCTTTCCATTTTTTTACCTCCCCGCTTAGTACTTTCTTAACGTCATTAACAGTAATGCATGTGTCTGTGTTCTGACGATTAACTATAAGTGCCAATCCATCGTATGCGATAGGGAATACTTGTGGGAGCTGTCGCTTTGTCTTTAGATATGAAATCTCACTGGGCATTAAGCTTCGCGACGTTATGAGTAGGCAGGTCTTCAAGTCTTTTATCTGCTGTAGACCTTCTATCTCATTTGTATAAACTGGCTTGAGATGGGCATTAGGAAACTCAAACTCAAACTGTTTCTTTACTTCTTCTATAATAGGACTAAAACTTTCGTCAGAGACGAATGAAATCGTCCCTGACGTCGGTGTGTCTGTTCTACCGTTAACCGGTTTTTTTCCGTCATCACAGGAATAGAAACCGGCTAACAGTATCAATCCTACAAAGTTGTAGAATATCGTTTTTCTCATTTTGCTTACTGCAGTTTGAATGTTACAGGAAGAGTGAACTTAACACGAGCTGGCTGACCATTGTTCATACCAGGATTCCATTTCGGCATTCGTTTTACAACGCTGACAGCTTCCTTGTCGAGTGCTGGGTCTACAGAACGTACTACTTGTACGTTGCTGATGCTACCGTCTTTCTCTACGACGAAGTTCACAATCACACGTCCTTGAATTCCGTTTTCGGCAGCAACTGCCGGATAGGTCAAGTTCTGACTAAGCCACTGGTTTACATTACCCTTGAAGGAAGGCATCTGCTCAGCAATATCGAATACCTTGTTCTCGACAACTTGCTTTACTTCCTCCTTTGGTTTCTCTTCTGGTGGTGGCGGAGCTACGGCGATATCATTACGTACGGCCTCTACAGTACGGTCTTTCGTACCTTCCTGGTCTACGTTAGAGATAGCAACCTTCTCATCCAACTTATCCATCTGCTTAACCTGATTCTCTTCCTTTACAAGCTCGTCTTTCTTAACGACAGGAGCCGTAAATTTCTGAGACTCACGTACCTCAGGAATTTCCTTCTTAGGTTGTTCAACTTTAGGTTTAATTTCTTCTTGTTTCTTCTCTTTCTTGGCCTGCTCTTGTAGTTTAGACAGCTCAATAGCCTCCATACGAGCACGCTCTTCTTCCGCAAGTTTGTCGGCACGTACTTTATATGCGAGGAAACCGCCTACGAGAAGTGCAGCAATGACCAAGATAATGATGGATTTAATGTTTCTGCCAGAAGTACCTTTACGCAGCTGGTATGCTCCGTATTCTTTGTTCTTGTTGGCGAAGACCATGTCCACCCATTTCGGATCGATCAAATCAATTTTTGCCATTGTCTTTTCTTGTTTTAATGGTTTGTTAAATCATCGTTATTCTACGACATTTTTTGATGACAGCAGTTTCTTGTCATCATCGCCGATTTTGTCGATGACATAAGTTCCAATACTCAAGATCTGCATCTCGTCAAGAGCGTCAACCAAGTTCTTGTATGAAGCGTTGTCTGTAGCCTTTATGATAATGGTCAGAGTCTCAATCTTCTCATTACCAAGCTTACCTGACTTCAATTCGCTCAACTCCTTCTGATATATACTGTCTGGGTACATCTTAGGGTTCTGAGCGGCTTTACGTGACAGTTCCTTTACAGCAAGCTCAATACGTTTTACAGGTTTTGTTCCATCTGCTGTGGCGTGTTCTCTCAGTACGTTACGGATTCCTTTGTCGCCCCAAGTTGTCTCTTTGAGCCATTCCGGATTGTCGTACTGTGGGATACCCTCGCCATAGTAGATCTTATTATTCGCAGCCACATAGATGGTTATCGTACCAGATTCCTTAGCCTCGTTCTTCTGGTCCTCTGTGGTGTTCTCGTCATTACTTGGCATCGTTAACTCCATTGTCTGAGGTTTGCTCAGAGTAGTACAGAGCATGAAGAACGTAATGAGAAGCATGAGCATGTCCACCATCGGCGTAAAGTCGACTCGAACATTGATTTTCTTCTGTTTGCTTTCTTTCTTAGCCATTATCGTTCCTCCGATGTTTTGAGATTGGTAATCATGTAGTAATGACTTTCGTCCATATCCTGAAGCTCATTCATTACCTTCTTCACCGTTTTATATGGTGTAGCTGCATCAGCTTTCAAGGCAATCTTAATGTCTTCATTTGCAGTACGTGCGGCATCTACCCACTGTTGGAACTCGCTCATTCCGCCATCTATACTGTCGAGGGGAATACCCTTTGTAGGCAATACTTTCTGGCGGTTTTGGCTTGACATTGATAGATAACCAGCCAATTCTTTCATTGGAACACCGAATGTAGACTCCAGACGGAAGGTCTGTATCTGCTTACCTTGTAATGACACTCCAAAGCGAGATGTCATGTCATCAAGGGTAGCTCCTAACTGGTCGGTGTTGTCAATGCTCATAAATACCTGACCTTCGCCTGTTGGCTTTCCTGCAGCGTTTTTCTCCGGGCTTACCAGGATGGTCAGTACGCCATTCTCGGGCACCTTAATCTCCGATACAGAACCTGGTGTGACAACCTTCACGGGCTCATTCTTTACGAATGTGGAAGTCAACATGAAGAAAGTCAGAAGCAGGGTCATGACATCGGACATTGGTGTCATGTCGATCCAGACGTCACTCTTCTTAACTTTTACTTTACCCATAGCGATAAATTGTTTAAAGGGTTAGCAAAAA
>CAJOPT010000078.1 GCA_905236455.1 uncultured Prevotella sp.
AAGACCGGTAATAGTACCATAGTCGGCATCTGTCCAGTGGAACTCAGGAGCAATAAAGTCCTTCCACGTTAATGACAGCACCTGACGATCCATGTAGTTAACAGTGGTTGCGAGAAACAGCAACGCACAGATGACCCAACGCCAATTGGACATCTTAGTTGTTTTTACTGCGTTCATAGGTTTTTATTTTTTTTGTTATTTCATTATTTGATATCAATGACAGGAATATTGTCCTTGTCATTATAGTACAGGTTCTCACCTGCCATACCCCAGATAAATGTATAATAATAGGTACCTGCAGCTGCATGGATACTCCATTCAGGAGACATGATAGCCTGTTCGTTATGCAGCCATACTACACGGCTTTCCTGCGGTTCTCCCATGATATGTGCAATGGTCTGATCCTCTGGCAGGTTAAAGTAGTAGTAAGCCTCAATACGACGACCGTGGGTATGAGGTGGCATCGTATTCCATGCCGCACCTGGGTTCAGCTGGGTCAGACCGAGCTGCAACTGACATGGACCTTCTTCCAAGACATCATTCACGATAAGCTTGTAGACTGTGCGGTTGTTACACTCTTCCAAAGAACCTACCGGTCCCCATACGGCTGCCTTCAGCGAGCCTTTACGCCCATCGGGGGTAATCCACTGGGTCTTGTAGTGCTTATGAGCTGTAGCTGAGTTCAGATAGAACTTAGCTGGCTTAGCTGCATTCTTAGAACGGAACTCCACGACCTTGTTTACGTCCTTGTCTTTGTCTATATGTCCGCGTCCGATATAGAGGGCCTCCTTAGGTGAGAGGGCATACTCCTTACCGTCAACGATTACCACACCGTCACCCTCACCGCAGTTGACGACACCAAGCTCGCGGTTGTAAAGGAAATACTTCTCCTTGATGGTCTTGTCTACATCAAGACCCAACTCCAGGAAATTCTCCAGTTTAAGAGTCTTGGTTACTGGCATAGCACCACCATAGATGAAGCGGTCGTAGTGCGAATAGGTCAGATTGATCTTGTCTGCTTCCATAACCTTCTCCATAACGAAACGCTCACGGAGAGTCTTTGTGTCATAATGCTTGACATCATCAGGGTGACAAGCTGTCTGGAAGCTTACATTCTGCTGGGCACTCATACCCATTGCGCCCAAGAATAGGGCTGCTGAAAGAATTGTTCTTTTCATATTTATATATCCCTTTAAATAATTCAACTGTTATGCGTTAGCCTTTTTCTCATCCTTGACGATACGCATGCGGTTCCAAACCACCATACATATTGTGATAATTGTTAAGATACCAGCACCCACCCATCTCAGGTTGTTTACACATTTATATATAACCCATCCGAAGAGTGAGGAAGCGAAGTCAAGCGCTCCGCCTTCAAAGCCTGCGGGAATGTCAGCAGCCTTATCACCAGTCTGCTCAAACACTGCATGAGCTGCCTGTGTGAAAGCTGGTGCCATATCTGTAACAAAATATAGTCCAATGGCAAGAGCCACAAGACCGATGATAAAAGTCTTAACAACATTACCCTTAGTAAAAGGAAGAACCATTGGGAACAGATAGAACATACCAGCCAAGGATGCCAATGGCAAGAACTGGTTACCTGGTAGGATAACAGCCAATCCAAGAGCTACAGGAATGAGCAACAAAGACACAACAAGAGTAGTTGGATGACCGATAACGACAGCCGGTGACATTCCAATGTACACCTTCTTTCCGTTAAACTTCTTTTTTACAACCTCCTGGGTTTTCTCTGCAATAGGTTTCAGACCTTCTATAAACAATGATGTGATACGTGGTATCAACTCCATTACTGCACCCATCGTCACACCCAAGAACAATATTTTCTTGATATCAAGCTGTGCCAATACGCCAATTAACGCACCAACGATAACACCAAGAACCAATGGCTCACCCAATACTCCGAATTTCTTCTTTAATCCCTCAGCATCAATATTGAGCTTTGAGAAGCCTGGAATCAGGTCAAGACCTTTGTTGATCAATATGGCAAACGGAACAAAGCTCTGACAGAATGGCTGTGGGATGGAGATTCCTTGCCACTCTGTATAGTATTTCTGGAACCGCTCGGCTGTAAGGTCTGCCATAACAAGCGTGACAATGTAGCACACTATTGCCGCAAAATAGCCCCATGCAAGACTCTGATCCATCACGAAATAAGCCACGGCACCTATGAAAGCGAAGTGCCAGTAGTTCCATAAGTCAATATTTACGGTACGTGTACATTTTGTAATCAACAAAAGGAAGTTGACTCCCAGACATATTGGTATTATCAATGCGCCAACGGCTGTATTGTATGCCACAGCGGCTGCGGCAGGCCATCCCATGTCAAACACCTTCAGCTGAAGGTCATACAGTTTTGATATTTCAGACAGAGGATCACCGAAGTTGTTGGTAAGCAATGCCGTGACAATGCCAAGTCCCACAAAACCCACACCTACATAAAGACCTGATTTCAGAGACTTACCGAATTTAAGTCCTATACAGAGTCCGATAATTGTAAAAAGAATCGGCATCATCACCGATGCGCCCAAGCTGATAATGTAACTAAATACTTGTTCCATGATTTGTTGTTTGTTCGTTTGTTTTATAGTAGCATTTCATTTTACCATTCTACTTATGCCGTATCTTGGCAAATTTGCTTATTAATTACTTTTATCAAATTTGGTGCAAATATACAAAAAACTTTTGAATACTTGCACCAAATCATGATTAATCTTGGAAATAAATACGTTTCACGCGATTGCTGACACCTGTCAGCACTTCGTATGGGATGGTGTCCATAACATCGGAAAGGACAGTGACAGGCAGGTTGTCACCAAAAATCTCAACGCTGTCACCCTCCTTGCAGTCAATGCCTGTAACGTCAATCATTGCCACATCCATACATATATTACCTACATATTCCGCCCGTTGTCCATTGACAAGACAGAAGCCATGACGGTTACCCAAGTGGCGATTCAGTCCGTCGGCATAACCGATAGGAATAGCCCCGATAACACTATCTTTGTCGAGTATTGTCTTACGGCTGTAACCTACGGAGTCCCCTGCCGAGACATGACGGAGTTGCAAGATCGTTGTCTTCAGTGTAGACACATTGTGCAGCAATTCATTGTTACGTGGATTCACCCCATAGAGTCCCAGTCCCAACCGGCACATATCCATCTGACGCTCCGGGAAATGTTCTATTCCAGCGGAATTGTCCATATGGCGGAGAATATGGTGGTCGAATGCTGCCTGTAAACGGTCTGCCCCGCTTGTGAAAAGAGCGAACTGCTTGGCAGAGAACTCGTCGAAGTCATCACTGTCGGAACCTACGAAATGAGAGAATACCGAGCGAGGGATGACAGCCTGTTGCCGTTTCAGACGTGCTATAAGCTCATCCATATCATTCTGAGGGTTAAATCCTAAACGGTGCATACCTGTGTCAAGTTTAATATGGACAGGCCAACCCGTAATACCTTCTTGACGTGCCGCGTGTACTAACGCATCAAGCAACCGGAAGGAATAGACCTCCGGCTCCAGTTCATAGTCGAACATGGTTTTAAAGGAAGTCATCTCCGGGTTCATTATCATGATATTTGAAGTGATGCCGGCTTTCCTCAATGTCACTCCTTCATCAGCTACCGCAACGGCAAGATAATCTACACGATGGTCCTGTAGGGTCTTTGCTATTTCCACCGCACCAGCGCCATAACCGTCAGCCTTAATCATACATACCATCTTGGTCTCGGGCTTCAGGAACGAACGGTAATAATTCAGATTATCCACAACGGCATTCAGATTTACCTCTAACGTAGTCTCGTGAACCTTCTGTACCAGTAATTCCGTCAGTTGGTCGAAATGGAATTGGCGCGCTCCTTTCAACAAGATTACCTCATCATGAAGGTCTGAGAACACCTTGCTACCTATCAGGGCATTGGTATTCTCAAAGAAATATTTCTCCTTTATCGCTATCTGTTGTTGCTGCCCTGACAGCTTAGGTCCCACACCAATAAACTTTTCCACGCCACGCTCAAGTGCCATGTCTGAAACCTGACGGTACAACACTTCATCGAGTTCCCCACTCTGCTCTATATCACTGAGAATCAGAGTACGTGTACGACCACGATGGTCTGGACGGCGGTTTATGAAGTCCAAGGCAATGTCAAGTGAGTAAATATCAGAATTGTATGAGTCATTTATCAATGTGCAGTTGCGCTGTCCTTCTTTCACCTCCAGGCGCATAGCCACTGGTTGCAGGTCGGCCATACGCTGCCTCAACAAATCAGGGGAAATGCCAAGATACAACACCACAACAGCACATGTAATTGAATTGTGAACGGAAGCATCATCTATAAACGGAATTATATAGGAATGCTCCTGTCCGTCCCAGACATATGTTATCTGCGTGTATGCCTCATCTGCTTTTGTTTCTTTAACAAAGAATCTTGCTTTCGGATTTTTTAAAGACCAAGACAGTTGCTCACCCTTATAGGCATATTGAGAGACACATCGCGCCACCAGCTCATCATCCATACAATAGACTACAGCCCGGGTGTCATGGAAAAGTATAAGTTTCTCTTTACATTTTGCCTCTAAAGAGGAAAAGTTCTCCTGATGAGCGGAGCCAAGCGACGTCAATACTCCTATCGTCGGCTGGACAATATCATGCAAAGCCAACATCTCCCCTGGCTTACTGATACCTGCCTCAAAAAGACCGATCTCAGACTGCTCATTAAGAAGCCATACCGACAACGGCACACCTATCTGTGAGTTGTAAGAGCGGGGACTGCGCGTCACTCGCATCTGCGACATCATAAGTTGGTAGAGCCATTCCTTTACCATGGTTTTTCCATTTGAGCCTGTGATACCGATGACTGGAATGTCAAACTCGTCACGATGACGCTCTGCCAACCGCTGTAACGCCTCACGTGTACCTACGACCTTCAGAAATGCGGCACCGGGATATTGCTGTTGCCAACCATCTGGAACGTGCTCTACGACAAAGTTCCTCACACCACGACGGTATAAGTCATCTATATAATAATGACCATCATTACGCTCTGTACGTATAGCAAAAAAAAGTGTTTCCTCTGGGAAACAAAGCGAACGGCTGTCCGTCAGAAGAAAACGCACCTGACAAGAGCTCTCGCCATAACGTCTCGCCCCTATAAGGGTCGCTACTTTCTCTATTGAATAATTCATAGTGCAAAGATAATATAAATCGAAGACAATACAAAAAGAAATATTTTCTTTTTTATTGTTGAGATGCCATTTATCTTATTTATTATTTCGGGAACAACAAAGAGGATGCAAAAAAATGAGAGCTTTGTGGTATGTCACCATACTTATTTTGAAAATCCCGCATTCTCACTTTCGTCTTGTTGACAAATGCCTTATATTCCTCAGACTCAGGATTGAAAGGGCGGTGAGCCAATGCAGCCTTGATAGGCTGCCAGTCATCCAGCACCTTCTTAGTATCATTAGAAAAGGCATGTGTCATAAGCTGCTCCCAAATATAATCCACCACTTGCTCACTTGGATGAATCATATCAGACTGATAGAATCTGTAATCGCGTAGCTCGTCCATTACAATCTCGTAGGCTGGAAAATAACTCATCGCGCTATCGGCAAAGTCGCATTCTTTCAGCAATTTATCAACTGCAAGTAGCAGGATAGCCTTAGATAGCTGACTGCCATGAAATCCATATTTGGCATACCTTATAGGACTAACTGTAAGGATAATCTTCGACTTAGGATTCCTTTCCCTTAACAGTCGGATGCTTTCCTTAAGATAACATACACATTCGTCTATTGACAGTTCCCTTTCCTCAAACAAATACCCTGGACGCTTCTTGCAATTGTCAACAATCTGCCCTGTTGCTTTTTCTATATATACATGATTAGTTCCCAGAGTAAAGACAATTGTGTCAAAATCTCCCCCGGCGCAAACAGACTTCTGTACTCCGCAGCGAGAGCCTGATGAGACATTAGAATCTTGATAGACAAGCTGCTCTACGGTATGTAAGATACTGGCAGGGTTATACATAACCCCAAATGGATTAACAAATACTGTAAACGGCTCTTCTTGGAATCGCCGCCCTATACGGTCAGCAAAGCATGAGCCTACAAACAACATCCGCTCGAACGGCTCTATCTGAAACGGCAGACTCGGTACATCAACTTTTGTTCTGAACTCCATGACAGCAAAGATAACATTTTTTTACTACCAGACAATGTATAACACACATTTTTCTTTGTTAGCTGCGGCTCACCTGTAAACCGCTTGTAGAGAGTGTCATGTCAACAAAACGGGCATTGGCATGGCGCGCATGATTTGTAAGGATAGTCCTGATACGTGCCGCCGCCTCTGTATCCTTTGCTATCATATAGAGATAACCTCCGCCACCTGCTCCAGGAAGCTTGTATCCCAGACACAGGTCATCGATAAGACTGGTAAGAGCCTGTATCTCACTCGGATTCGTACCACTGTCAAGCAACTGGTTTTGCTGCCACGTCTTCCTTACAAGCCGTCCCATCTCCTCAAAACGGTTGCGCTGGATGGCTTCATACATTTCTAATGTATGTGCCTTCATCTCACGGAGCAAGCGCAGCTCGTCACCATGATTCAGGAACATGCGCCTTACTATCTCAGACAATATGGTTTTAGCAGTCCGTGTGATACCTGTATAATATAACAAGTGGCAGGAACGGGCATCTGGCTGCGTAAACAATTCCGTAGGGAGCCATCTCACTACTGGGGTCTGATTAAAGCCGTCATCTGTCTGCAGTAGCTTAATGCCCTGAAAGATACCACCGAACTGGTCTTGCCATCCACCACCGGTGGTGAGAAGTTGTTCGAGGACAAGGGTACGACGCCCTATCTCTGCCCTATCCCATCCGAGACCGCAAAAGTCACTTAAAGTACCAAGTACCGTTGAAGCGAGCAGGCTACTTGTGCCAAGTCCTGAACCAGCTGGTATTGCAGAGAGAAGAGTTAACTCGATGCCGCTTCCGAAATCCTCAAGCCGCTCCTGCAAATCACCAGTTAATCCAGCTAATACCAACGCTGCCTTAGGAATAGAGAACGGACTGCCCACTTGATTATAGTCAGACAGTTGTTGTGCGGTTGTGACAACCTCCGTACGTCCCATGTCTATGCTCCGCAAGATGATATGCCGCTCCTTGCAAGGCTTCAGGAAAACCTGTAAAGGTGGCTGTCCGTTAAGCTCGATGGCAAAGTTAATTACACTTCCGCCCTCCATAAGGCAGAACGGTGGTGTGTCTGTCCAACCACCAGCGATATCAATACGTACAGGTGACCGTCCCCATACAATCTGGTCCTCAGACACTGACAGACGGGGATTTGCCGTATGCGACATATCTGTGATAAAGGCATCACGCATCAAACCGAAAGCCTTGTCCGACTCATCAATATAATCCTTACCTCTCAGCCGTTGTACCTCCGAACGAAACATGGCGTCATGAATCTTGGTCATCAGTGGAGCAGAATCTGGCAATGGGTGTGGCAAGGCTATGTTATTGTCTGCAAACTCCCGCGCGGCATCTTCCAGGTCTACCTGATAGAAGACGCTATGCTGATAGTTCTTCGCGAGAAAAGACCAGTTTACAGAGCGGTAGCCACGACGCTGTCGCACAAGCCTCTGCAGGTTGGCGGCAGTGCTTATCTCCTCGGCACTCACCTTCCTGCTTTCTTTCCACAGCATCTTGCCGCCTTGCTGTTGAGGTTCATTCAGCATCCAGCGCAACACCAACCCGATATCACTGATATCTTCAACGACAGGGAAGATGCGTGCCTGCTGCATATCATCGTTACCTTCAATCTGGCTTATGTCAATGGTGCGACGGCTTGCCCAATCAACAAACACCTGTCCAAGAAAAGTCGTTGCCCTATCCATCAATTGTCCACGGAAAGTGTCATGATAGCCATAGGGACGTACTGCCCATGCGCTCTCACCAATAGGAACAATATCAACACACTGACCTGGCAGAAGCTCTATCTTCCAGTCATTTTGCGGCACTCCGGTTATAACATGCTCATGACTCAGCTTCCAACCTTCACTCACACATGAGTTCTCAATCCATACATTCTTGTTTTCCTCACTTAGCTTAACCCAAGTCTCGGCATTCTGAACGAACATCGACGGATGGGGTTTGCGGTCATGATGCATGATAAAACGCTGATCGTTAACACGGTTCTGTATGGCAAGTGTCGATGAGAGAATGTCATGAGTAGTACCGAAATGATAGAACTCACCACCCGCTAACGGACAGACAGCCACAGACAGGTTGCCGACTTCCGGGTCTGGCATAGAAGGATCGGTCCCCAAAGCACATCCAAACTCGCTATATAGATCATATTGGCTAAAGTCTGAACCGCATTTTCGCATCAGCACCTCCACGGCACGATCGGACAACAGCCATATTCCTATATCTGTGAGATAATAATGATCATGCTGTAAGTCTGCCAATACATCTACCGACGGTTTCTGTAGCATACATTTCAGCACCGAAGGATTCTTCCTGTCAGAGACAAACACACCATGGTTTTTCGCAGTCTCTGGTCCCAGCCACAAGCCATAGCACACGACATCGGCACCAGGTACAGACTGCAATGGCTCAGTAGTGCGGATATAGACATCGCCACTCACTACCATTGTATGTATGTCATCCGGAGCCTGTTCCATGATTTGCTGGTATAGCGGCACCTGTAAAGACAACAGATCCTGCGACAACTTCTGTCCCCGCTCCCAACGGAACACTGGTATTGGGGTCAATATCTTTCCTGAAGGGGCATAAGCTGGCAGCCGGCGGCTCTGTCCTCCTGCATGCAACAAGATACGTTTCTCCTGTTTCAGCCATGAGCAGAATTGCTTTTTAAGCTCTGGTGTGATTTCTCCGTTCCCGCTATCATTGTCGTTCATAAACGCCTGCCAAAGCAACCAGGCAGTACCACCTCCGGAACCCAGTTTCTTACCTATAGGGTCACAGGAACAGAACCATTCTTCATGCGAGGCTCCCGTTATATCATGGAAACAATCCACCAAATTTGGTGGCAAAGACAGTAATTTCTTCATCATCATTTAGGTTTATTGGATATAAAGCTATGCTTTAATGGTTACAAAGATACGCTTTTTTATCGATGAATAATGCATTTCCAAGAAAAAAAAGTAATTTTGTAGCCGAAAGCAAACAAGAGTCAACAATAACGGTTAACGGAAACATAAGCTTCAAAATGAGAAGCGCTATTTAAGAATGACAAGCAACATGACAACAAAAAGCGATATGACTACAAAGAAAGACGGACTGTTCAGCAAGGACGGGATTAGTTTCCTGCTGCCTTTTATTATGATTACCACTTGCTTTGCCATGTGGGGATTCGCCAACGACGTGACAAACCCGATGGTAAAGTCATACTCTACCATATTCCAGATTAATGTCTTTGAAAGCTCCCTGGTGCAGGTGGCGTTCTATCTTGGCTATTTCGTCATGGCTTTCCCTGCTGCCATGTTCATTCAGAAGTATTCCTTCAAGGCAGGCGTACTGGTAGGCTTGGCGCTCTATGCAATAGGTGCCTTGGCGTTCATACCGGCTAAGTTTACGGGAATCTACTATCCCTTCCTTATAGCATATTTCATAATGACATGCGGATTGTCATTCCTTGAGACATCATGCAATCCTTATATCTATTGCATGGGTAGCGAGGACACCGCCACGCAACGTCTTAACTTCGCACAATCGTTCAATCCTATCGGTGCCGTAACGGGAACCATCGTAGCGTGGCTGTTTGTACAAAACCAACTCGACGAGACACCAAGCAAAGTGCGCGCCGAGCTGATGACCAGCAACCCTGAGCAGTTTGCCATTATCAAGGACCACGACCTCAGTGTACTCATACAACCATATGTTTACATAGGGATTGTAGTAGTAATACTCTTCCTCGCCATTCGTTTAACGAAGATGCCGAAGGCTGGCGAGCAGGCATCATCAAAGAAGCTCACCACGGCGCTCAAGGAACTTGCAAGGATAAAGAATTACCGTGAGGGAGTCATCGCACAGTTCTTTTATGTAGGGGCACAGGTGACCTGCTGGACATATATCATGCACTACGGACATCAGCTGTTCTGTGAGCAAGGCGGCATGACGGAGAAAGCCGCCAGCGCGCTGTCGTTCCGCTACTATATCACAGCACTTATCCTGTTTACTGTCGGGCGTTTCATTTGCACATGGTTTCTGAAGTACATCAGCCCAGGTAAGTTGCTTGGGATCCTCGCATCTGCGGCAATGCTATGTGTAGTCGGCGTAGTGTTCCTCACTGACATCAAGGGAATGTATTGCCTTGTCGCCATAAGTGGCTGTATGTCACTGATGTTCCCTACCATCTATGGCATAGCCCTCAAGGGACTTGGTGAGAATGTAAAGTTTGGTGGCGCCGGTCTCATCATGTCAATACTTGGAGGAAGTGTCTTGCCACCTATACAAGCAAGAATCATGGATATGGGCGGTGATATTGCCGGCATATCCATGATTCATGTATCGTATAGCGTTCCGTTTATCTGCTTTCTTGTCGTTGCCTTCTACGGTATACGCTCCAGCAAGCGACCAGAATAGCGATTACTAGGATGACGGTAGCCGCGTATGCTATAGTTTCTGTCATGTCAATGCTCTTCGGGAAGAAGCTGAGAACCACTTTATGGCTGCCCGGCTGGACACGAAGGGCACGTAGGATGTAGTCAACACGTCCAAGCTCGACTTCCTTGCCATCCACTGTGGCTGTCCATCCCGGGTAATATATTTCAGAGAACACTACCACCCCACCCTGTTTTGACGTTATGTCATACATCAGTTTGTTAGGCTCATAGCTGGTCAGCTTAACCGTGCCCGTACTGTCGGATTTTGCCGGGCTATCACCCAAAACGCTCTTGAACTTGTTGTCGGCAACGGCAACATGGCGAAGGTCGACCTCACCCACTTGCTTTATCTCCATATTAGCATTCTCAACAAAGCTCACCTTGTCTACAAACCAGGCGTTGCCAAAGGCGTATGGGTTCTTCAGCGGCACTTTCTGACCATCCTGCAACGGCAGAATGAAATAACGCGTGTTAAGCATGTTAAGCACCGGGAAAAGGCTGTCACCCTTCACGGCAGACATATCACCGTTATTCTCTGCTATCGCCTTCATCGCTTTCTGCATCTCAGAGCCGATATGCACGTCTATCATCTCTTGATAACGGCGCAGCTTGGCGGCATGATATCCACCTACGCTCTTATGATGATATGACGTCTCATTCTCATTGAATGTGTCGGAAGCAAAATTCAACACACGGTAGTCAAGGGCTTTGTCCTTGAGTATCTCCTGATCGGCTTCCGTAAGCTCTATAGGCGCTTCACGCTCGCTCTTCGGCACAAACATTCCGTCATTGAGATAACGCTTGTCTATCTGCCACATGTCAACCAGGCACAATACCAATATGCCGATGACGGTGTATGACGCCTTCAGCTTCTTAGCTTTGAAGAGCAGGAGCATCAGTGTTCCCAATGTGATAATAAGCACTGACCGCCAGCAGTCGGCAGTGAAAATCTTGTGACGCAGACTGGTAAGGTCTGCCATCAGAGGCTGAAGCTGGTCTGCCGGAATCTGCGACAGTGCCTCACGCTCAGCAGAAGACACGAAATCAAAGAACACACCTGGCATCAAGGCAAATAAAGCAGCGATACCTGCCGTAAGACCGAAGCTGATATATACATACTTTATCTTCTTTGTAAGAATCTCCGGCTCATCAATGACTTTCTTCAATGCCAGCATAGCCAACAGAGGAATAGTAAACTCGGCTATCACGAGTATCGACGCCACTGTCCTGAACTTGGAATACATCGGAACATAGTCGATGAAGAAGTCGGTAAACGGCATGAAGTTACGTCCCCATGACAAGAGAACCGACAGTACCGTAGCCGCAAGCAAAGCCCATTTCATTGGTCCCTTGACAATGAAGAGTCCCAGGATGAAAAGCATCAGTACGAAGGCGCCGACATACACCGGTCCGCTCGTACCTGGCTGTTCACCCCAATACTGGCGAATCTGCTGATAGATACTCTCATACATCGGGTCACCGTTCTCTTGAACTATCTTGTTGGCTATCATCGGAACGGAGGCGCCACCCTTGGCGTTTGGAATCAGCAATGTCCATGTCTCACCTATCCCATAGCTCCATCTTGTTATATAGTCACGCTCCAAGCCACTGTCGGTCTGGTTTGCAGTGTTTTTCTTCACAAGCTCACTCTTGCCGCGCATAGACTCCTTCTGGTACTCCCAGGTATGATACAAGTTAGACGCATTGACGGCAATACCAAGAATGGCTGCTATTGCACATACGCCAGTAGCCTTCCAGAACCGCGCCATCTGCTTCTCACAGAGAGCCTCCACAAACCATGCTATTATCATCATGGCTATGACAAACAGATAGTAATAGGTCATCTGAACGTGATTCGCCTTTACCTCAAAAGCGGTAAAGATGGCTGTGACTATCAAACCCCACAGGTATTTGCCACGGTATGCCAACACCAAACCAGCTATCATCGGAGGGAGATACGCCAAGGCATAGACCTTCCAGATATGTCCGGCGGCAATGATTATCAGGAAATAGCTCGAGAACGCCCAGATGATTGAGCCAAGCGCCGCCAGATGCTGACGGAAGTCGAAGGCGCGCAAAAGGATATAGAATCCCAACAGATACACAAACAGGTACCACACATTCTCTGGCAACCACAGGTGATAAGCTGTCATCACTTTTGAGAGACCGTCGGTGCTCTTGTATGACGGCGCCATCTGATAAGTAGGCATTCCGCCAAACAATGAGTTTGTCCAACGCGTCTGCTCACCTGTTCGCTCATGGTAGATCTCCGACTCATGCCCCATCCCCTTTCCTGCGGAATGGTCATCACGATAAAGAACCTTTCCTTGTGTCACGGGAACAAAGAAATAAGCGAAAGAGATGGCTGCAAAGAGTATTATACACAGCACATCTGGCAATAGTTTCTTCCAAGTATTCATTGTATTACAGTAATTTTGGATGCAAAAGTACATAAATTTTTCCATATTCCAAACCAATTAAGTGTAGCTTTTTGACTTAATCCAAGATTCACGCTATTAACGCTATGCTAAAAACTAATTTCTAAAAATCATTTTTTTGCGTCACGCGTCACACTTCATGTAAAGTTTAGAGGAGATCCCGCATCAAGTGCGGGATGAGTTGGAGGGTTGTGCGGGATGAAAGTTTAGAGGTTAAAGACGGCGAAGCGATATTCTAATAGCAACGCTTCTGGAGGAAAGTTGTTACAAGAATTTGAAAAGTTATAACAACTTTTTTCCGAAAGCATTGATATTGACATGGTAGAGCTATCATATAGACAGACTAAAGCATACATCTTCCATTCCAATATCAATGCTAATGGAGATCCCGCATCGAGTGCGGGATGAGGAAAAAGGGGATGCAGGATGAGGTGTTTTTACGGGTATCGTGTCACATTTGCGTCACCTGTCTGCCGACAAGGCAAACAGTGGTGTCGCTAAAAATGCGGTGTGACGCATGTGTGACGCGTTCGTGATGCTTCTTTTTTAGTAAAAACGGTCACTTTACGGCTAAGCACCCCTTGATTATCAAGCATTTACGAAGCAAGAAAACCTGTGACGCAAGCGTGACGGGTTTCTTTCAGTCGCTTCGTTTTCTTAAGACTCGCTTTGCTCGCAAAGTAATCGTTTCTTTAGTACGCTTGCTTCAGCAAGAAATTAAACAAAATGAATTCAAAATTAACCAGAATGATATGTTTATCTCTAACCTTTAACCCTCATCCCGCAGTCGATGCGGTAATCGCCTTAGCGCTTTCACAAAGCGAAGCGACTGAAAGAATCTCTTTTAACCTTTACACAAAGTGTGACGCGTGACGCAAATTTACATTTTTCTAAAACTAGTTTTTAGCAGATTGCATTCTTCAGTACACTTCACAAAGCACAGCGACTGAAAGGAATTAGATTCTACGCATCCTTCGTCCACTCTTTCACAGATAGGGTGTTCAGACGGAATCCTTTTTGCTTTTGGATTGACCAAGAACGAATCGTTGAGGATTTTGTAGCATGGAAGATAAGTCTATATTTAAATCTGAAAACTTTACTTCAATGGATTTTTTAGATAATGTATACCTGTAAGTATAGTGATTGAAAATCTCTATCACTTGACTAATCCAAGTTCTTAACTTATTGTGTGAGTAATATAGTTCTGGATTAAACTCAAGATACTCCAAGTCTTTGTTATAGTTCAGATTCCTCACGACATATGGCATTACGTCCATTAACTTTCTTAATATTGCTGGATATGGAATAGCAAGTTTCTCGCCATTAAGGAGGTCATACTGACCTCCAGCAGAGAAGAAATCCCTGACATTCATGCATAGATAATACCTGTGAGTGCATAGCCATAAAGCAGCTTCATCATAGTCGCCGGTTATAACCTGTGGAAACAGGATGGTCATCTGCGCTTTCAAGTCTGCCTTTTCTTGTATACTCAAAAGATTGAAAAGTTTAATTGTCGGTACTTCTCCGTTGTCAATGGCATCGATGGTCTTTTTTCCTACCCACCACGGCATCTCATGCCGTCCGTCTTCTCTTGCCTGACTGATGTAATAGTCTCGCACTACTTCAATCTTGTCGGAAGAACTTTGAAAGGCGGAATACGGCATACGGATTTTATCAAAGATCGTTTTCTCATTCTTTTCTTTTATCTCCATGTCAATCAGATATCTTGGAGAGTGAGTAACTGCAATGTTACTCAGACAATCTTGGTACGGGCGAAACTTGAACTCGGGTACATCTCCTCCCAGTTTTCCAAACATCATGTAAATATCCTCGACATACTGATCACGAGTTGATTCTACTATACTGCTGCCGACTGAAGTCCATTTGTTTTCTTTAGTCGACTTTACTTCGACACCGTAATATCTGCCAGCCATAATGTCTGGAAAAGAATGACCTGAAACAAGAATGATTTCCTCTTCATTGAATGGTGTGGATGGAGCAACATGTTTCATGACTCGGCATGTTTCTTCTTCCAAGTCTGAGGGTGATAAGGATTTGTAATATGCAGGATTCAATCGAGAGCGTTCATTGAAACACGCTTCCGATTTTTTCATGAAGTCCGCAAAAGCCACCTCTGTGTTATGTCGTTCTTGTTTGTTGACAGTTACTATTTTCTCTTCTTCAGTTTTCATCTCCAAAGTACTTAGACCATAGTTCTTGTAATCTCATTGCAATATGGTAAGCCAAGACTGGTGGGACAGCATTGCCGATTATCTTATAAGCTCCGGAGGAACTGACATGATAGCCGTTGCCAGCAGACTTCTTTATCACAAAGCGATAGTCTGGTGGGAATGTCTGTATCAACGCACATTCTCTTGGGGTTAGCCTGCGTTCTTTCATACCGATCTTCAGTTCCTCTGCGTGTCTGCCGCCATGCTCTGCTGAAAGGCGGCGGAACTCTATATTTCCATGATGCTCTGAACGAATGGTAGGAGCAAGTCCATCAAGTTTTATTTCTATCTGCCCTTGACTCCCGTTTGAAAGATATTTCGCCTTGGAGTACACCCGTTGCGATGCATCAAGTGAGTCTTCTGGTTCTTTGAGGTCCTTCAATACATCTAAAGTTGTGACTTTGGGTAAAAGTCCATTGTCTTTTATTGTCCCTGCATGAGTTGGATGAGGATAAGGATTGTATTCGTCTGGTATCTTATCTGACTCTAAAGCATGAAGGGCATCTGGTAACAAGGCATCTCTTCTGATACCGATAAAAATGATGCGTTCGCGTGATTCAGGAACACCATAATTGCCAGCATTTAGCACTTGAGGGGATAGCACTATGTATCCATTCCCATCAGCACTCGCGAAGTCATGCTGTATGATATCCTTCACATCGCCCAGGTTCACCAAACCTTTTACATTTTCTGCGATAAATATTTTGGGACGTACAATATCTATCACCTGTTTCATCCAAAAATACAACTTTCCCCGACTTTCTTCTGTCGGTTTGTTACCAGAGCGTATCTTTCCCCTATCGTCTTTTTGAGAGTTAAACCCCTGCCGTTTGCCAGCCACACTGAAATCCTGACAAGGGAATCCGCCAGTCACGACATCAATGTCTTGCGGAAAAATATCGGCTCCTCGCTGATGCATTTTAACCAGTTCCACAATACTTGCATTATGATACACATTTTCACTATACCCGAATCTGCTCATATAGGTTGTCCATGCTTTCTCAGCTTCGGGCAGGATATCATTTGCAAACACTGTTTGGAATAGAGTCTTTTTCAAGAAAACCCAATTGTCATTTAATGGATGGTCAATATATGGACTGTCTGCAGTAAATGATTTCTTGTTTGCAATGAAGTGTCCTTCGAAGCCTAAGTCCATCCCCCCACATCCTGAGAACAAGGAAAGGACTTTGTGTTTTTTACCCCTCTGCAATAGTTCATCCTCAAAGCGAATCGGAATGATTGATTCTTCAACATTTCCTGTCAATTCACCGTAGTTCGCAATATCTGCATTCTCCTTATTTTTGCTATAATAATCTTCACTCATGCCACTACCCGACAAGCAAAAAGCCCCTGCATCTCCGAAGAAGCGCAGGGGCGTCATGCTTGTGACATAAGCGACTGGAAACGCTGCAGAATGAAGCATAACGAATCCCCCACGCTGTTCGTGCGAGGTCATTATCGTTTC
>CAJOPT010000079.1 GCA_905236455.1 uncultured Prevotella sp.
CCTCAAGCGATGAAAGGAGAATGCGGCGCAGGGCATTGCCGATGGTGACACCGAAGCCCGGCTCCAACGGACGGAATTCGAACTTGCCGAATCTGTCGTTGGCTTCCAACATTACAACTTTATCGGGTTTTTGAAATGCTAATATCGCCATTAATTTAATGATTTATTTAGAGTACAACTCAACGATTAACTGCTCCTTAATATTCTCAGGAATATCGGCACGCTCCGGCTTATGCAGGAACTTACCGCTCTTGGTCTGCTCATCCCATTCTATCCAAGGATACTTGCTATGGTTGAAACCTGCAAGAGATGCCTCGATAACCTCTAAGGACTTTGCTTTCTCGCGAACGCCGACAATCTGTCCCGGCTTCACGGAATAAGAAGGGATATTGACGACCTGTCCGTCAACGACAATATGCTTGTGACCAACGAGCTGACGTGCTGCTGCACGTGTAGGAGCGATTCCGAGACGGAACACTACGTTGTCAAGGCGGCTTTCAAGATTCTGGAGCAGTACCTCACCGGTAATACCCTCAGTCTTAGCTGCCTTCTCAAACATATTACGGAACTGGCGCTCAAGCACACCGTAAGTGTACTTTGCCTTTTGCTTCTCTGCCAACATGACACCATACTCAGACATCTTGCGACGACGACCATTGCCATGCTGTCCAGGAGGGAAGTTCCTTCTGGACAAAACTTTGTCTGCACCGAAGATTGGTTCTCCAAAACGGCGCGCAATTTTTGATTTCGGACCTATATATCTTGCCATAATAAATAATAAGTTTTCGATATTACGATATAACGTTATTACGAGATAACGCCAAATTAAACTCTACGACGCTTTGGTGGACGGCATCCGTTGTGTGGTAATGGTGTTACGTCAATAATCTCTGTAACCTCGATACCAGCTCCATGTACGGCACGGATGGCGCTCTCACGACCATTACCCGGACCCTTTACATAAGCCTTTACCTTACGCAGACCCAAGTCGAAAGCGACCTTGGCGCAATCTTCTGCTGCCATCTGTGCTGCGTACGGAGTATTCTTTTTAGAACCACGGAATCCCATCTTACCTGCTGAAGACCAAGAGATAACCTGTCCTTCATTATTTGCCAAGGTAACGATTATATTGTTAAAAGAACTGTGTACATGTAACTGTCCCAGTGCCTCTACCCTTACGTTTCTTTTCTTAGATGTTGCTGTTTTCTTTGCCATTTCTAATTCCTCCTCTGATTACTTAGTAGCCTTCTTCTTGTTAGCAACAGTCTTCTTCTTTCCCTTACGAGTACGGGCGTTATTCTTGGTACTCTGACCACGAACGGGAAGACCATGTCTGTGTCTCACTCCACGATAGCAACCAATATCCATCAGTCGCTTGATATTCATCTGGACCTCACTACGGAGATCACCTTCAACTTTGAATTCAGCGCCGATAATTTCACGGATTTTGGCAGCCTGGTCATCTGTCCACTCGTTGACCTTAAGGTCACGGCTAACACCTGCTTTATCCAATATCTTTGCTGAACTACTTCGACCTATTCCATATATATAGGTCAATGCGATTTCGCCACGCTTGTTTTGGGGCAAATCTACTCCAACAATTCTTATTGCCATTGTTTGTTTGAATTGAAAAAATTAATTGAACTCTGAATTTTGTTAAAAATCATGCAAAGGTAAGAAAAATTTTCCAATCCCTCTTGACCGTTTATGCATATTTAACATTAGCCCTGACGCTGCTTGTACTTAGGATTCTTCTTGTTGATTACGAAAAGACGTCCCTTACGACGAACGATTTTGCAGTCGGGCGTACGCTTCTTTACTGATGCTCTTGTCTTCATATTTCTCTACGATTTACTTGTATCTGAAAACTATTCTGCCTTTTGTCAAGTCGTATGGACTCATCTCAACCTTCACCTTGTCACCTGGAAGGATCTTAATGTAGTGCATACGCATCTTGCCTGATATATGTGCCGTTATGTCGACACCATTCTCCAGTTCCACCCGGAACATTGCATTGGAGAGAGCCTCCATAATTGTTCCGTCTTGCTCTATAGCGGCTTGTTTTGCCATATCTCAAATATTTTGTCCTTTTAAATGTTCTATTTCCTCGAAAGAAGATAAAATATCCGCCTTACCCCGACGAATTGCAATAGTATGCTCGAAGTGAGCTGCCGGTTTTCCGTCTTGTGTACGGATAGTCCAGCGATCAGGCATCATATAGATTTTGTTGTGCCCCATTGTTATCATAGGTTCAATGGCTATGCACATTCCTGCCTTCAACATCACACCGTTACCTTTCCGTCCGTAGTTGGGTATGGGTGGGTCCTCATGCATTTCCTTGCCGATGCCATGACCTGTAAGCTCACGTACTATCCCGTAGTGCATTTTACTACAATGGTCTTGCACCGCACTCGAGATGTCGCCCACATGTTTTCCTGCCATGGCACTCTCTATTCCTAAATAGAGAGCTTCCTTTGTCGTCTTGAGAAGTTGTAAAACCTCTGGAGCGACCTCACCTACACAGAATGTGTAGCAACTGTCCCCATTATAGCCATCCAACAAGGTACCACAGTCTATGGATATTATATCTCCATCTTTCAGTACTGTCTTGTCATCAGGCACCCCATGAACCACAACGTCATTTACAGATGTGCAGATGCTCCCGGGAAAGGGGGGACCATAAGGATTCGGGAACCCCTTGAAGGTAGGAACCGCACCATGGTCACGGATAAACTCGTCGGCAATCCGGTCGAGTTGCAAGGTTGTAACACCTGGTTTAATGTGCCTGCCAACCTCCGCAAGAGTCTTTCCAACGAGTTGGTTGGCACGGCGCATTAGTTCTATCTCATCTTCTGTCTTCAGAAAGATATTCATCCTCAGGTCCAAAGATTAATATGCAGAGATGGCAGCTCTACGAGTCTGCTCAAGATTCAGCAATCCATCATAGTGGCGCATCATCAGATGAGACTCAATCTGCTGGAGAGTGTCAATGACAACTCCGACAAGAATCAAGAGTGATGTACCACCGAAGAACTGGCTGAACGACTGCTGTACATTCAACCAACTTGCCAGAGCTGGCATGATGGCGATGAAAGCAATGAACAAAGAACCAGGAAAAGTAATACGCGACATTACAGTATCGATGTAATCCGCCGTTGGCTTACCTGGCTTAATACCAGGAATAAAACCATTGTTACGTTTCATGTCTTCTGCCATCTGAGTAGGGTTCAGTGTAATGGCGGTATAGAAATATGTGAAAGCAATCACAAGGATCACATACACGATATTATAAAGCAGACTTCTGTTGTCGAGGAGCTGCTGCAACACCGGACTTGCATTATCCGTAGAATACTGTACGATAGCCAATGGAATGAACATCAATGCCTGGGCAAAGATGATAGGCATTACATTAGCAGCGAACAGCTTCAGTGGGATATACTGACGGGCACCACCATACTGTTTGTTCCCTACAAGGCGCTTAGCATATTGTACTGGAACTTTACGCACACCTTGCACAAGAAGGATGGACGCACATACTACTGCGTAAAGGATAATAATCTCAGCGATAAACATCACAAGACCACCACCTGTGATGGCGGTAAAGCGGCTGCTGACCTCCTGGAAGAAAGCCTGAGGCAGACGTGCGATGATACCGATCATAATGATAATTGAGATACCATTACCTATACCCTTGTCGGTAATGCGCTCACCCAGCCACAAGATAAACATACTACCTGCGGCGAGGATGATTGTGGCAGGAATCATGAAAACAGTCCAGCTGATACCTGTTGCCAAGGCTGCAGAAGCCTGCATCTTCAGGTTAATCAGATAGGACGGAGCCTGGAAGAACAGGATGGCAACAGTAAGAATACGTGTATACCAGTTTATCTTCTTACGCCCACTTTCACCTTCGCGCTGCATCTTCTGGAAATAAGGTACAGCAACTGCCAAAAGCTGCATTACGATGGAAGCAGAGATGTACGGCATGATTCCTAACGCAAAGATAGACGCATTAGAAAACGCACCACCGGAGAACATGTCCAACAGCGACATCAAACCGCCGGCAGTCTGAGACTGCAGTTTCTCCAACATACCCGAATTGATGCCTGGAAGCACCACAAACGAGCCGAAACGGTAAATTGCCACGAACAGAAGAGTTATCAGGATGCGCTGACGCAGATCCTCAATCTTCCAACAGTTCTTCAGTGTCTCTATAAACTTTTTCATCTACTTAGATTATTGTTACGCTACCACCAACTGCCTTGATTGCTTCCTCGGCAGTCTTTGAGAACGCATTTGCTTCAACTTCTAGTTTTGCTTTCAACTCTCCTTTTCCAAGAACCTTAACAGGCATCTTGCCATTGGTAAGACCAGCCTTTATCAACTCCTCTACACCAATCTTGGTGAAGTTACACTTCTCTGCAAGAGTCTGAAGAGTTGAAAGATTCACTGGATAGTACTCCTTATGGTTGATGTTCTTGAATCCGAACTTAGGCAGACGGCGCTGCAAAGGCATCTGACCACCTTCGAATCCAATCTTTCTCTTATAACCAGAACGAGCCTTTGCTCCTTTGTGACCACGGGTAGAGGTTCCACCCAGTCCAGAACCTGGACCACGACCGATACGACGGCGAGAATGTGTAGAGCCAGCTGCTGGTTTCAAATTATTTAACTTCATAATCGTTCCTTATTTAAAGATTAATTATTCTACTACGGTTACCAGATGATGAACCTTACGGATCATTCCACGGATAGAAGGATTATCCTCAACCTCAACAACCTGAGATATCCTATGGAGACCAAGTGAGCTCAAAGTGCGCTTCTGGTCAATAGGGTAACCGATCTTACTACGAATCTGCTTGATTTTAATTGTTGCCATTGTGATTTCTCCTATTATCCGTTAAAAACTTTATTCATGCTGATACCACGCTCGCCTGCTATCGTATAAGCGTCACGCAGCTCACAGAGAGCAGCGATGGTCGCTTTCACAAGGTTATGAGGGTTGGAAGAGCCCTTTGACTTTGCGATAACGTCAACAACTCCCGCACTCTCAAGAACAGCACGCATAGCACCACCGGCCTTAAGTCCTGTACCAGGAGCAGCAGGCTTAAGTAAAACCTGAGCGCCACCGAAGTGAGTCTCTACCTCATGAGGAATCGTTCCTTTGAGAACTGGTACCTTAACAAGATTCTTCTTTGCTGAGTCTGTACCTTTCTGGATGGCAGCTGTTACTTCACCAGCTTTGCCAAGACCCCAGCCGACAACACCCTTGCCGTCGCCAACAACGACAATAGCAGCGAATGTGAAGGTACGACCTCCCTTTGTTACCTTGGTAACACGGTTAATAGCAACCAAACGGTCTTTTAACTCTACGTCACTATTTACTTTAACTCTATTCATTGCCATAATCGTTTAAAAATTAAGTCCACCTTCACGAGCCGCATCAGCAAGTGCCTTTACACGTCCGTGATACAAATAACCATTACGGTCGAAAACGACCTTCTCAATACCAGCAGCCTTAGCCTTCTCAGCAAGAATGGTACCAACCTTCTGGGCCTGCTCGATCTTTGCCATCTTCTCCAGTCCAAGTGAAGAGGCTGAAGCCAGAGTAGTACCAGTCAAATCATTGATAACCTGAGCATAAATCTGCTTGTTACTGCGGAACACACTCAGACGGGGACGCTCTGCAGTACCGTTCACATTCTTACGAATTCTGAACTTTATCTTAAGTCTTCTTTGTTCTTTCTTAGTTGTCATAATCGTAATTAATTAAAGTTACTTAGCTGCAGCCGTCTTACCAGACTTTCTGCGAATAACCTCACCCTTGAACAGGATACCCTTACCCTTATATGGCTCAGGCATACGGAAAGAACGGATTTTTGCACAGATGAGACCAAGCAACTGTTTGTCGCAAGACTCTAAAGTGATAATCGGATTCTGGTTTCTCTCGCTCTTTGTCTCTACCTTTACCTCAGAAGGAAGCTGGAGGAAAATCGGGTGTGTGTAGCCGAGAGAGAACTCTATGAGGTTGCCCTGGTTCGACACACGATAACCGACACCTACAAGTTCGAGAGTCTTGGTATAACCTGCACTGACACCAACAACCATGTTGTTGACCAGTGAGCGGTAAAGACCGTGGAAAGCTTGTTTCTGCTTATAGTTTACAGGACTGTCCTCATTTACCTCGAAAGTAATCTGAGAGTCCTCAACAATCATCTTAATGGAAGGGTCTACATACTGTGAGAGTTCACCCTTCGGACCTTTTACGGTAACCACATTATCCTTATGGGTAATAGTAACACCTGCGGGAATACTAATTGGCAATTTTCCTATTCTTGACATATCAAATCCTCCAATTAATATACATAGCAAAGAACCTCACCGCCAATCTTCAGGTCGGAAGCTTCCTTGTTAGTCATTACACCCTTAGACGTGGATATGATTGCGATACCCAGTCCGTTGATAACTCTCGGCATGTCCTTATAGCCGGTATACCGGCGAAGACCTGGTGTGGACACGCGCTTCAAACACTTAATTGCGTTTTGCTTTGTTGCAGGATTATACTTCAAGGCAACCTTGATTGTACCTTGAGGACCATCGTCGATGAACTTGTAGTTCAGGATGTAACCCTGCTCGAAGAGAATCTTTGTGATTTCCTTCTTCAGATTAGACGCAGGAACCTCAACGACACGATGATGTGCCATGATTGCGTTTCTGAGTCTTGTCAGATAATCTGCTATTGGATCTGTCATAAATATAAAATGTTTAATTAATCGGGACTCCCCCGACAATATTAAAAAATAATTCGCTTTTTACCAGCTTGCCTTCTTAACACCTGGGATAAGACCTGCGGATGCCATCTCGCGGAACTGAATACGTGAGAGACCAAACTGTCGCATGTATCCCTTCGGACGACCGGTTATCTTACAACGGTTATGCAAACGGATTGGGTTCGCATTCTTAGGAATTGCCTGAAGCTTACGAGCAGCCTCGTATGCCTCTGCCACGTCACCTGATGTTGCGATAATCTTCTTCAGAGCCGCACGCTTCTCGGCGTAACGGGCAACAAGTTTAGCACGCTTCACCTCGCGGGCTTTCATTGATTCTTTTGCCATATCTCTTAATCCTTATTTAGCGTTCTTGAATGGAAGGCCGAATGCTTTAAGCAGTGCATATCCCTCTTCGTCAGTCTTTGCGGAGGTAACGAAAGTGATATTCATACCTTGTATACGGTCGATAGTATCTATGTTGATCTCTGGAAAAATAATCTGCTCCTGAATACCAAGAGTGTAGTTTCCACGACCATCAAACTTACTTTCAATGCCCTTGAAGTCACGGATTCGTGGCAAAGCGATACGAACCAGCTTCTCCAGGAATTCGTACATACGCTCACGGCGTAATGTAACCATTACTCCAATCGGCATCTTCTTACGGAGCTTGAAATTGGCGATATCCTTCTTTGAATAGGTGGCAACAGCCTTCTGACCTGTAATAGCAGTAATCTCGTTGATGGCAACTTCGATTATCTTCTTATCCTGAGTGGCGTCACCTAATCCTTGGTTTACGACAATTTTCTTCAGCACCGGAATCTGCATGGCTGAAGTATATTTGAACTCCTTCTGCAGAGCGGGAGCAATCTGCTCCTTGTATATTTTCTTTAATTGTGCTGTATCCATTACTTAATCTCCTCTCCTGACTTTTTAGCAATACGAGTAACCTTCTTGCCTTCACGCTTAATGGCGATACGAGTTGGCTTCCCACTCTTCGGGTCAATAAGGTTCAAATTTGAGATGTGTATAGAGGCCTCCTGCTTAACAATGCCTCCCTGAGGATTCTTTGCTGAAGGCTTGGTGCTCTTTGAGACGATGTTTACGCCTTCTACGATGGCACGCTCCTTTTCAACAAGTACCTTAAGTACCTTGCCGGTCTTGCCCTTATCCTTGCCGGCAAGGACAAATACCTGGTCACCTTTCTTTATATGTAACTTACCCATTACTCTTGTATTTTTTATAATTAAAGTACCTCAGGTGCCAACGATACGACTTTCATATTCACCGCACGAAGCTCACGGGCTACAGGACCGAAGATACGGCTGCCGCGAAGCTCACCTGCGTTGTTCAGCAGGACACAAGCGTTATCGTCGAAACGGATGTATGAGCCATCAGCACGACGAATCTCCTTCTTTGTGCGAACAATCAAAGCCTTTGATACTGCACCTTTTTTCAAATCACTTGATGGGATGACG
>CAJOPT010000080.1 GCA_905236455.1 uncultured Prevotella sp.
GAGTCTGTAGGCATCAACGATGATTTCTTTGAGTTGGGTGGTTCTTCTATTGCCATCGTAAGACTCATGACTGAACTGGAAAAGCATGGTAAAAGGATTTCCTATGGTGATATCTTCCAAGCCTCAACGCCAAAGGCACTATCCTTGATGCTCAAAGCCTCCCATTCACCAGAAGGGAGAGCAATGGGAGATCCCCGTGTCAAGCACGAGGATGAGGAAAGGGGCAAGCACAAGGATGAGGGAAATGGGGCTTCTCTCCCTTCAGGGGATTGCGGGGCTGTCTCTACCTTCCTTGACAAACCAGTGCTATTGACTGGCGCGACAGGTTTTCTCGGCATTCATATACTATGGGAACTCCTTCATAAGAACACCGGGAAAATATATTGTCTTATTCGCAATAAGAACGGAAAAGATGGGGCAAGCAGACTTCGTGAGCGCATGCAATACTATTTTAATACAAACGGAGAAGAGTATTCCGACCGTATAGTCATTGTCAACGGTTCTTTGCCCTGTTTTAACGTTGGCGGGAATCAAAAACTTCTTAACGTTAGCTCCGTCTCCACGGTCATTCATTGTGCCGCAGACACTCGTTTCTTTGCAAAGGGTACTGAGATAGAAGACAACAACATATCAGGGACACAGGACATTATCGCATTCTGCCTTCAGACTGGAGCACATCTAATCCATATCTCCACCTCCAGCATTACGTTGAAAGACACATATACCAATCCTTATATATACTCAAAGTATATGGCGGAGCAAGCTGTCTTAAAGGAGATGAACACTGGCAGGCTGCAAGCAAAAATCATGCGAGTTGGTAACCTCTCGCCACGCAGTACAGACGGGAAGGTCCAGATAAACATACAAGACAATGGCTTTTGGAGAATAATACAGCTGTTCAGGACTATTGGCGCTTATCCACAAGACATTGCCGACATTCCTGTAGAACTCTCTCAAGTCGACAAAGTGGCAAAGGCGATATTACTCCTTGCCACCACCCCACAGGAATACAATATGTTCTATCCTATTACGCCAAAGACTCAAAAATTATGTGACGTTATCACAGAGGATACAGATAGCGCACACCCTATTACCGCCATCGACTACAATAGATTTATAGAACTTGTCAGACATCAATCAAACCATGATAAAACATTCGACTTGCTCGTATCACAGATGGAAGCATATATTGCCATGCTCAACACAATGCCAATATCGAATATTAAGCATATAAAGCAACCGGTGGAGGAAATACAGAACACTCTGCATATCCTCCACCAGCTTGGTATGGATTGGTAGTCTATCCTACCCTATTGTTATCTGATGACAACCTTTGCGCAACGGCTCTGACCCTTATATGACAGGCGAACAACATAGACACCTGGGCGTAAGTCGCTGTTGAGAGGCATACTATACTCAGCATTACCTGACGCCAACATGTCTGCGACTACTCCTGCCTTTGTTCCCTGTGGCATAAGGATGTCAACTTGTGCGCGACCGTTCTCCGGAACACTGAACACGACATTACCGTTCTTGACACTCAATGACAGATTAGCGTCTTTGGTGAGCAACATCTGTGCGCCAGTGGTACCCTGACCCTCATACTCGTATGGACCGAGGTCACGAGCGTCACCATAAATCGGCATCCAAGTGAACGGGAACTCTTCCTGCATCTCACTCCTCATGTCGAGACCTCTGTCAATGAGCATAGAAGAAGACTTCAAACGAGCGAAGCGTGGAGGCAGTGTGCCGTCAGCATAACGCGGAGCCTTAGCGTCTTCCTCTGTAAGGCTTATATAGTCATCTGCTGAGAAGCCTGCTGTCAACGCATTGTTCTTCCATGCGTTCTTCGAGTCAACAAGTAAGGCATTATTACTGTCAGTAAACTGTCCTTTTATCTCTATGCGGCCAAGACATACATTATTATAGAATGAGAATTTGTCTGCTCCGTCGCAGTCCTCAAACATATAGTCATAGCCATTACCGAAGGCAAGACAGTTCACGAGCTTCACACCACCCTTATGACTGTTCTCGTCAAATCCTTTCACAGAACCTGTCTTATTGTTATTGAAAGACACGCATCGCCAAGCCTCGTGGATACCCTTTGAGGAGCCACCGGTACCGTTACCGCCAAGTTTGATACCATTACCATTACCCTGGAACGAGCCACTGGCTTGTACCCATCCAAAGAGAGATGCACGACCAGAGCCCCATGCCCAGCATTCGATAAGCTTAACACTATAGTCTGTCTCATAGAGGTCCCATGCATCGTCGGCATTGTCCCATGCGCGGCAGCGTATGAAGCGGTTGCCGATACCATTGTGCATCTTGCAGGCGAAGCCATCTGCATCACTGCCGTAGTTATCAGAGTCACAGTTCAGGTATGAGTCACAGTCTATGACGTCGTTGTAGGCACAATAGCTACCGTCGTTACTGCTGACACCTGGGTGAGTATCACTGAAACTATGTCCGAAGCCGAGCTGCAAACCCGTATCATCGTTATAGCTGAAAGTACATCTTTCTATAATATTATGAGATCCTTCCAGTTTAATACCGTTATCTCCTGCCTCAGTGATATGTAAGCCATAGATATGCCAATAGTCTCCTTCGAGCAGTATACCTCTCACGCTCACCTTCTTCGGCTGATCCCTAAAGTTAAGTACCGGGAACTCTCCTGGGAATGTCTTGATGGTAAACCACGCGTCTGGTGTTCCTTTCTTGGTAATACGTACGGTAGTCTTACTGCCATCTTTCATCATCGTAGGGTAATAAGTGCCGCCACGTACATAGATGGTATCGCCAGGCTGTGCCTTGTCAACAGCAGCCTGCAGGTTATATAGCGGGTTCTCCCAAGAGCCGTCGCCACTGTCGTCAGTAGCCCATGGAGCGACATATATGCAGTGCTCCACGCTATGCGGACCGTCCCATGGAATCTCTGGCTGTGGGTCTGGGTTGATTGGTCCGTCATCGTCACCGCCTCCGCCACCGCCTCCACTTACGGAGTTGAGCGTTATTGAGATATCATCCAGATAGATTGTAGCGTCCTGAGCCGTGAAGCGGATAAGCACCTCTGTATCTTCCTCAGCCGAGTTGGCATTGTAGGAGCTCATACCGTATGGAGTAGACGACGATACGGTAGACGTGCCAATCTCTGTCCATGTCTGTCCACCGTCCAAAGACTTCTCCACAAGAAGTTTCTTGCCACTTCCCGAGGCTCTGTGGTTAAATGATATATTACCTGGCTGGCAGAGCACTGGTGTAATAAGATATGCACCGGCTTTGCTCATGGTGGCACGCATACTGTTGTTGTCTTTCTTTCCGTAGACACCACTTATGATCCAGTCGCCGGAAGAAAGCGTCACCGTAGTCTCAGCTGATGGCGCTGATGTTGGCAATCCTGTCTCAAAGTCTTCTTTGAGATTTGCTGCTGAAACGCTAACGACTACGAGCAGCAACAGGATGGTTGAATAAATTTTTCTCATTGCTATTTACATTAAATATTTTTCAGATGGCTCTGAGGACTGAATCCTCAGAGCACACTTTTATTAATTCAGCTTCTGTCCAACAGAGTTGTAAAGCACACCATTCTTGAGTATAACGAGCTGACCGTCTTTGAAGAACTTCACAACCTTACCAGTCTTCTCGGCTGCCGCATTAATGCCGCTGATACCTGTCGTACCATTATCTGGAACGCGGATATACATGTCATACAAGCGAACCTCACCACCGGAGTTGTTGTTGAGCAGGGAGATCTTTCTGATATTAAGAGCCTTGTCTGTAAGACCTGCGTTCTCAAGGACATCCCAGTTGCAATATGTTCCCTTGCTCATCTTGGCAACGCTGGCTGAACCTGTTGTACCGTCGGCAAGAGTATAGTCGATCTTGAAGGTACGACCACCAGTGATATGGAGGTTTACGAGCAGCTGCAGCACACCCTCGCTGAAGTTCCACTGTATGCCACCGCTGTTACGTCCCATTACGAATGCACCTTGAGTGCAACCGCCAGGGATGCCGTCGCTCTCTTTATATTCCGGATCGATGCGTGAAGGATAGCTTGCGTCTCCTGTTATCACCTCAACAACATTCTGGAGGTCGGCAGGAAGGGCATCCTGAGCATCCTGGAAGTGATACCAGTCGCCTGTAAGCACCTTGAATGGCATTACTATAGTGATGATACCTGTTGTGGTAATGTCCTTCGGACCACCTGTAACCGTAACGGTGAAGGTACAGCTCTGCTCTGGTGTTCCAGAGATAGTAATCAAGTTGCCTTGTACATTGTATGTCAAGCCAGGGGCAAGGTTGGTAACAGTGCAACCTGTTGCGGCGCCACCCATCTCATAGACAATATCCTCAATGGAGTTGCCGGATGTTATCTCCTGAACTGAGTTGCCTGTAATACATGTCAAAGTGGCTTTCTCTGGGACGACGATATCGGCTGGAACACCGTCAAGCTCGAAAGCTCCAAAGTCTGGCGCAGCGTCATTGTAAGGTATATAAAGGTCATCTGCTACGATAAGCTCCAGGTTTGCCTGTGCTGCGACGTTAGATGGAATGTGTCTCTCCGGGGTAAAGCCTACAATAGGTGTACCCTTGTCTTTGAAGACACTGTTCTCCTTCAGGCGCGCGAAGTTGTTCTTTGGCAGAGAGCCGTCAGCCTCACGCGGTGCCATGAAGTCATTTACGCTCAGCGACAGGAACTCACCGCTGTAGTTGTTACACATCTGCTTTACGCCAGAGCTGTTTTTCGTTCCCTCTTTGTAAGGGCTACAGTTGTCGAGCGTTGTCCATGAGTTGTATTCTGTATCAGGGAGCACAGAACCTTCCTTGTCTTCCGACAGGAACTCATGGTTCAGCTTCGTAGCACCCCAACCGATACAGTTACGTATCACCATACCCGGGTAGTCGAAGATGGTAGGGAAACGGTAGTTGTATTCATTACCCCATCCCGTACAGTTAATGACATACATTCCTTCTGCGGCATTGTTCTGGTCATAGCCTTTATGAAGGTTGTCGAAAGAAACACAGTTCTTTACTACATGAGCACCGACAGACTGGTCGAAGGCTGCACCACCGGAGGAGCCACCGCCACCGAGCTTGAAGCCATTACCATTACCTATTGCCTGACCACTTGGGGTATAACCTGCATGGTATGCCCAGCAGCTGTCGATAAGCACAGGGTGATAAACCATATAGAGGTCCCAGTTGTCATCACTGTTCGTCCACGCGCGACAGCCATGGAACTCTGTACCTGGCCCTGGGAACAGCTTACAAGCGAAACCGTCTGCGTCGCCACCGTCGTCAGAGCCGTTGTATGTACGGCTGTCATAGTTGTTGTATGAGTCACAGTTGATTACGATATTACCTCGACAGAACTGATAACCCGGGTTAAACTGTGGGGAGCCGGCAGGGAGTGACTTCGTCTCTTCAATACTGAAATCCTTATACATACCAATCTGCAGACCTGTGTCGTTGTTGTCATGGAATACGCACTGCTCAATGATATTATAAGAACCCTCTACCTTCATACCGTTGTCCTCAGCATTACAGAGGGTTAGTCCCTTGAAGTGCCAATAGTTAGCAAGGTGGTTCACATAGATACAACGTCCCATCTTGAAGTCGTTCTGATTGGTGTGATGCATACCTGATCCGTCGATGATAACCTCACCGTCACCAGCTGCCCACATGTAGCAACGCTTGTCTGGGGTGGTAGCCTTCTCAGGAATCTTGATACGCTCACTGATGACGTATGTTCCGCCATGGATCCAGATAGTGTCTCCGGGCTGTACCAGTTCCACTGCCTTGTGAATAGTAAGAAGTGGAGCATCAGCTGTTCCGGGATTGTTGTCATCACCCTGGGTGGTCACGTGTATGGAACCTGCCAACAAGGTCATCGTACTCATAAAGAAAAGGCACAATACTGCATAAAGCCTTTTCGCTGTCAGGATATTCCTGACTTGCTTCTGTTTAGTCATAATTGGTAGTGATTTGTTAGTAAATAATTTTGATTTGTTATTTTGCTCGCAAAGATAATGCAAATCGAATGCAATGAAGCTTGCTTTAATTGCTGAGATGCAGCTTATCTTATGCAAAGATAATGCAAATCGAATGCAATGAAGCTTGCTTTAATTGCTGAGATGCAGCTTATCTTATGCAAAGATA
>CAJOPT010000081.1 GCA_905236455.1 uncultured Prevotella sp.
ACACAAGGACCAGCTTCGATAACAGTGCACGGCACATTCTTACCGTCGGCACTGAAAACGGATGTCATTCCGATTTTCTTTCCTAATAATCCTGGCATTTCTGTTTAAAATTAAATAATAATATTGTGAATTTATTCTGTTTCGTTTTAAGTGCCATCCCACTTTCTCACGGCCCACAAAGACACTTAAAAAGAAACGCTCACTACTTCCAAATTGAAGGCTAAGTCGCTCTTTATCAATGTATTGTTAGCTATAGAGCCAGCGCAATACGCACTTTAGCGGCTGCAAAGGTACACATATTTAATGACACCGACAAGACTGCTTATGCAAAAACCTAAACTTTTAAGTTTTTTTATACTTTTAAGGTTGTTTTTTACACTGCCCTTACTAAGCTGCAAGCACAAAAGACTTATTTTAAAAAGATTATAAAAGATTAAACAAGGACATAAGTTAATGTTTATATGATGAAAAAATTAGATTTAGCAATTTTAGTGATTACAATTCTTGTAACTCCCACTTACTCACAAACCCACACAGAGTCTACAAGCCACAAATGGAAAGGGATTGATGTCAATACAGTACTTGGAAATGACACATACAAGGATAACAACACCATTGAAAATGGCTATCCCTTTATTCTCTATAATATCGGCACTGGCCGATTTGTCATTCAAGGTGGTGACTGGGCAATGGAGGGTCGTCTGTTTTATCCGGACTTCGGACGCAAGATGTATTTATACTCCAATGGGCGCATCAATGCAGGTATCACTGAAAGTGCGAATGTCAATAAGAACAGCTTTTGCGTGAGACCACCTGGCCCATATAACAAAAATTGGTCGGACGCTACCTACAAGACCATTAACCTCACTACACTGATGGACGGTAACACCCAGACAAACTACAATATGCAGTGGCACTTCCAACGAGTGGAAGATGAATCGAACACGGATACTTACACATATTATATGTATATGACCTGGACGAAATCCCCTGCTGTCAACTACTATCTCGGTGCCGCCTGGGGAGAATGCCACAACACGTCTGTGGGAAAAGGCGACGGACAGCTCATCAGATATGACCCATATGAGAATGATGAAAGCACCAGCGATGACCGCTGTTGCTGGACAACCTATAACGTGATAGGAGCAACAGACAAATATCCGATATTCAAGAATGAGGAGGTGGAACTGCAGAAGCTCTATCAATGGCGGTTAATCTCTATTAATGAGTTCATTGAGGTGCCTAAAGCAGGATGGTATGAAATAGAATCTGCCGGTTTCAGCATGACTGTCTCGGATATGATTACAACCAGCCCGGGATGGGCTAGGGACGGCAAAAACAAAGTCGACGTGAATAAGGAGAAAAACGACTACGGCGATGAATACTATGACAATGACTCTCTACAAGATGACGGATTCTTCTTGGATTTGGATTAAAAAGGCGGGCGATTATATTATCGCCCGTCATTTATTTAAGAGGTGCGCCATCGTCTTTCACGACAAACTCGCCATTGTTGAAAGCCTGCCTGGCTTTCCTATTGTACAATAATCGTAATATTCTCCATTTCTTCTTCAGCTTAATATGGGGCGAGAGCAAGAATCCCACGAATAGTCTTAAGGGAACATGGGTGGCAGCGTGTAACTCACGCCTGTCGAAATGCGAATAATGACCGTCATCGATATACGAACGAATCCATGCGCTATGTAAAACAATACGTTGCAGGCAGGCAGCACACACTTTACTATCTGTGCGAGGAGTCTCACTAAGACATTGGCGGTAGGCAGACATTCCTTGCAACCGCCCTACTGATGAGCTTACTAATGTTGAACAGGAGTGGATTAGCCAGAAATACAAGCGGTGTCCCACCTGCACACACTGGCTTACACGCTTATATACTCTGTTCATAAACACTGCATCCTCATACATACTATATTCTTCCGGGAACAAGAGCCCTTCGAGCAAATGTCGTCGGAATAGCTTTCCATGGCAGGTATGGAACTGTTCAAATGATATCTGCCTAAAACCTAGAAAGAGTGCCGACCGCAAAATGTCACCATCTCCTATTGCCGTTGTCAGCTTATCATAATTACGAGAAAGTGCATCATCACGCAATTTTGTCACCCTGACAGAATGCGTCATGCACATATCTGCATTTGGATGACGGTTGAGTGCCAGCATCATCAGCTCAGCAAACTGCGGATGCAGGTAATCGTCAGAGTCCACAAAAGTTATAAAATCTCCCGTGCTCTCAGCCATACCGCAGTTACGTGCCGCTGCCACTCCTTGATGCTTTTGCCTGATCAGTCTCACACGGGAGTCTACCTCAGCAATCTCCGCTATTCTTAGTGCTGTCGAATCCGTGCTGCCGTCATCTATCACAATCACCTCCATGTCACGCCATGTCTGCGACAAGACGGTTTGCAGACAATGTCCTACCAGTGCCTCCACATTATATGCTGGTATGATAACCGACAAGCGTGTATGATTATTCTCGCTCTGCGTTATGACATTGCGTTGCCGCTCTGATGATATTGCCGCAACCGTCTGCCGTCCGTACCAGTCCATTACTTGCCGGTAATTATCTGGGAAACGTTCCCGAAGATGAACAGCGACATTATTTCCAATAGAATACAACTTTTTCCATGGTCCGCACGTGTGAATGTACCATTGCGGCTCCGGCACCTCATCAAAGCGCACCATCTGCGAGAAATGGTCATCTACATCATGGAAGGCGTAAGTTATCTCCCGTCCCTCGCTTGCCGCCAGGCAGGTCAGCAAGTATTGCTCGAATACCGTATTGAAGTAATAGTGGTAACGCAGCTGGCGAAGCGTCTCCACATTGCTGAGGGCAAAGCGTAACGCCTCCTCTGCATAGCGGCGTATGAAGCCGATGTCGGTGCCACCGAAGACACCCATGTTGGCTTCATCGGTAGTCTTCATATGCCGCATATATGGTGGTATGTCGTTTGCCATTACCATCACATTCATTATGTTTGCGCGGTTGAAAGCGATGTCACGCTCATAGTTCTGAGCTACGAGCGGTGCCTGTTCGATGCGTTCCGGAAAGCGCTGCCAGATATACACGTCATTGTCTACATGAAGAAACGGCTCTCGCTGGTCATGGTAGGCATAAAGCTTACCCAGTGCCCATAACTCTGAGGGGTAACTCTTCAGTTCATCAGGAAGCATGTGTACTGACGTGTACGGCAGGTGCAGTTCATCGACAAGTAGCCTCTTGCCTTCCTCATCGGTATATAGCTCCACGTCATCATAGAACTGCCGCAGTGACAGGCATGACAGGGCATGGCTCATATAATAGTGCAAAGGGTTGCACCAGCCACAAGCCTGCTGCAACCCTTTCATACGTTCAGCCTCAAAGAAAGGCTTAGACCAAAAAGTCTGTATTATCTTCATGCTACTCGTCCCACACACCACCGAAATGGAAGTTTTTGGAAAACATGTCTTCACCGTCAATCTCCTCGTCGCCGCGCCAGCCCACGTTGCCGCCGTTGCCGCCAGAGCCGTCACCACCCGTTGAGCCGCCGTTCTGTCCTAAATAGTCATCAGGAAGCCATGCGCCATAGCTTGGTGTTGTGTCAATAGAGCCTGCCAATGTCCTGTCTATATCCACTGATTGCAGTTCCGTTTCTGGCTTGATGTATCTTCTTTTCATCTGTCTGTCCTCCTACCTTTAGCGTATTACCTGTTTCTTTCCGTTCACGATATACACACCCTTGGCAAGTGTGGGCAGCTGTGAGACATCATCAGCCACACGACGACCCTGCAGGTCGTAGACAGTTCCGTCATCAGCCGTAACTGTAGGTTGATGCTTCAGCACCGTTGTAGTTCCGTCGTCTTCTGGGATGGCATCCCACAAAGACAATCCGCCACCGGCTGTGATGCTGTACTTGGCACTGCCTTCCTCTATTAATGAACCATTACGGTCGGGCACCTTATCAGGGTCGTAGAAAGTACCGCTGCTATACAGTTGCAGATAGGGTCGGCGGGCAGCTATCGTGCCGGAGGTGACCCTCTTCCAGGCCGCCGAGGTCCAGCCACCGAAGCTATCGGACTCTTTATAGTCACCATCCGTGTAAGGAGTATCCATATCGTCTCCATTGCCTATCGTGCTCTGCTTACGCATCAGGTCGGTAGGACCGTAGCCATAGTAGTAGGGCATCATGTAGTAATTAGACCTATCGCTCCATCCCGTATTGGCATCACCGCCGTTAGGCGCAAACACCAGCCAATTGTCAACCACGGGCTGATAGGAAACTGACGATCCATAGGCATCGGTACCTTCACAAAGAGAGCCATACCGTTGCATGAATGAATAGGACTGCAGCGACACGTTCAGAGCACCGCTACCATTATATTGGTCGGCACCTGCACTGAAGACGTAGTCTTTAGATGGATCAGGATAGAGCGTGCTGTATTCCGTAGCCCATGCCGAGGTGTTGGCGGGATGGAATTCGTTCTTATGGTCTATGCTGAAGCCGTAGTAGGTGG
>CAJOPT010000082.1 GCA_905236455.1 uncultured Prevotella sp.
ACCGCATTTGTTTCTGAGAAGATTGTGGTTCCTACTCTCCCCATTAAAATTGAGAGAGTAGGCAAAAAGGAGGAACTCACACAGCGGGATCTCCAGAACTTCGGCTGGAATATTGCCAACCAGTATCACATCGATGGAATGCTTACGGCTCAGTTCGTCCAATACACCTTCCAAACATGGTTCAAAGAGGCTGATACGAAGAACATCAGCAAGAGATTAAAGAACACAAATGCCGTATATAGAATCCCAATCGACGAGCATATCCTTGATAGTGAGGGATGAGATTCAGGATGGTTAGATTCCATTAAAGGCCGATTATCGAGTCCATTTTTGTACCATCTAAAACGTAAGTTTCTGATATTCAGTATGGGTTAGATTCGAGAAGGTGAAGTAAAGGTCTATAAACAACAATAAACAAATATATCAAAATGAGGGCATTTCAAAATATAGGCACATCCTCTTTTATTTGCTTAGATTTGTCGACACAAGCATTATTAAGCTCATTTATCGATTACCCCAATAACTGATAGTTTTTTAGAGCTACTTTGTACTTAACCAGAGCAGACGCTCGTCTGCCGGCATTTTCTCAATGGCATAACGAAGTGTTGTACGTGACATCTCATGCATATGTTCGTGAAGGAATTCGCGAAGCAAATCCATAGACACACGCTTACCCATCTCGCGCAGCATCCATCCCACAGCTTTATGCATAAGGTCATGTGGATGACGCAAGTGTATCTCAGCATAGCGCAGACACCACGAGGGATCACCTTGTTGTGACGTTTTCCATGTACATACAATACTGATACGTTGCCGCCACAAGTTGGAGCTATAGGCTTGTCTGTCAAGTATTTCCTGTTTATCACCCAATCGGGTAGGAAGGAGAAGCCAATGTCCGAGAATCTTCGGTGCTGAGAGGTCTACAAGATCCCAGTTGTTTGCCTGCCCGGCATACTTGAGATACATCGCCACGATTTCATCACGTTTTTGTATTGCCTCATCATCTTGCTCCAAACGTTTTACAGCCAGTTTCCCAAACTTCTCTACCATAATCAACAAGCCACATAGCCTTACCTCATGCCATCTAGACATCAACAATTCAGGAATCTCCATAAGAGGGAAATCCGTTGATACCATCTTTACAATCTCTCTCGTCTGTGGAACTTTCAGTCCCAAGAAATCATCACCATATCCATACTCTCCTGGTGCTGTTTTAAAGAAACGCATCAATGCCTCACGTTGTTCCTGATTGTACAACGTCTCCATGTGTCTTATAACGTCTTGTGCTCTCAATACCTGTTTAGAAGTTTATTGTTAATAATGTCCGTATGTAATATTTTCTTATCAAGAATGCGGCTAAACAAATTTTGCCTCCCATGGATTCCTAAATAATCTTACCAAGAAGAGAATACCACGGAAAGAGAGTTCTACTGCCATGGCAAACCATACCCCTTGCAAACCATAGTATCTCGCAAGCCACGCTGCAAGAGTGAGCCGCACAAGCCACATTGAGCAAAGATTGATTACAGCAGGTTTCAAGGTGTCGCCGACACCAACACAAACACTATAGGTGACGATGCTTGCCGCAAAGAACGGCTCAGCAAAAGCCTCTATCCGCAAACACGCCGCACCAAGGTCACGGATCTGAGAATCAGGAGTCATCAGTCCCATTAGCTCTGGAGCAGTCAGATACATCACCACTCCCATGAAAGCCATAACTAACATTCCCGAGAATACGGTCATTCTCGCAAAAGAACGGCACAGGTCTTTCCTCATGGCTCCAAGGCTTTGTCCCACCAGTGTCGTTGCTGCCTCACCTATACCATAACCAGGCATATAGCAAAGGCTCTCGGCGGTAATGGCAAATGTATTGGCTGCGATGGCAAAGTTCCCTAATGGCGCAACAATCATCGTACTGACTATCTGCGCACCGCTCATCAAGACTGACTGGGCAGCCATCGGAACGCTTATTTTCACGGCATTTACCACATAACCCTTATTAAAAGAAAACTTCTCACCACTACCGACAAGAGAGAGCATATCACTCTTGAATACGGCATAATATGTCTGCACGCACGCTCCTATCACTATCGACAAAGCCGTACCCATGGCGACACCTAAGACTCCAAGATGGAAAATAAATATAAAAATATAGTTGAAAACTACGTCCATAACACATATCATGATGCTCATGATACTTGGAATTCGCATATTGCCACTGCACTTAAGCATCGCACCAGAAAGACCGTTGAGCTGATAGAAAGGAGTAACAAGCATAAATACAAGGAAGTATATCGTCGCATCTCCGGCAATATCAGCGCCGCCACCCAACCAATATGGCAGATGAGGTGCGATAAACAAACCGACAATACCCATTAGAATGCTGAACAGTAACGTACAAACCAGTCCATGCCGGAAAACTTGACGAGCCCTCGAGACATCGTTGGCACCGATACTGTGAGCCACTTGAACTGAGAAACCCATGGATGCCGCACTCATCAGACTGCCACAGAGCCACATAGACGACTCTACCAGACCACATGCGGCAGCAGCCTCGACACCGATGCGCCCAACCATAGCCTGATCGATAAAGAACATCATGACGGAGGTTACTTGTGCCAATATCGACGGAAGGCTCAACAAATAAATCAGGTTGAGCTTCTCGCTTCCGGTAATGGTCTCACCGTCACGGATGCGCTTCAATAAAGCTTCGCTTTTGGCTTTAGATGACATATACAGTGCAAAGGTACAACAAAATAAGTGAAAAATAATGCTCCTAAAAAATATTCTTACCGCATAAGACAAAAAAAGGGCGGCAGTCACTGTGTGACGCCGCCTTTTCTTTAATTAAATTCTATTTCTCTAATAAATTTGAATTTCTTACTGTTTCTCTATTGATTTATCCAACATATAAGCTGTCGTTGCGAAAAGTGCAATCAGCACAAACATTCCTAAAACATTCATCTTTTTACCCTTTCTTTACTTTAAGTTAAACTTTTCGTAGTTACCTCACGGCTTTACGAGTTATCCATCTCTCAAATCTTTTCTTTACCCTGACTTTCTACCTTAAAAGTTTTACCTTGAAGATAGGTCGTCCTGAGCAATCTAATTTACCTTATCTAATCTAATACCTAATATCCTTTTGACGATGCAAAGGTATAGAGTTTTTGGATTCCATACAATAGTTTAAGCCCGGTTTTTTGAGAAACCGGGCTTTTTATTGACGTACATCAAGATTCTTGTGTGCGCACACAAAAGAATGAATACTGCCTTAAATATCAAATTCCTTAGCTTTGAAAGGTGGCATTACCACCCCTGCTCTCCAGTAACTCACCAGCATTACATCAAAGATTAATGTGGAGTAACCTGGAATTGAGATCGAGTTAGTGGACGAGGATGTAGTCCCCGCGGTTCCATACGCAAGTGTATAAGGAATATAGAGCTCCCACCTGTCACCTATATGCATCTGCATTAATGCTGTTGCCCATCCGTCAATACCTGCCACCTGCACTGTATAAGGTATTGCGGATGTCACGTCAAGCTCAGGGCCACTCCACGTACTTTGAAACTGATACCCTGAAGTATATGTAAGAGAAGGCAGCAGCCGTCCTCGATAATGAACACGTACGGAGTCAGAATATATTGGTGAGCCACTTCCAGTACCCTCAGTTATGACATGAACGATAACATAATCGTTTTTTGTCAGAGTGGCTGTAGTGTTCTTAGTCCATGTCGGGATAATCTTCCAGCTGTCATCTCCTGCAGCTATTTTCTTCTGGGTACTCTCATACAACGATTCCCAATAGGTCTCATTGACTGTTTGCCAATCAGCATACTCCTCTGTGTCATCCTCTTTCTCACTGCATGAGGAAAACAAACACACTAAAGCCAGCAGAATCATACTGGCAAACAGCCTCAATGTATTCACCTTATTATAAATATACATATTATCTATCATCTATTCCGGCTCTCAGATCACATTTTAAGTCTTACTGAAGTTTTTTCAAGAGACTGGTGATGCTCACTTTGTCTTCTATGATATTGCGGAGGTCGGCAATCGCCACACGCTCCTGCTGCATTGTGTCACGATGACGCAATGTAACCATACCATCCTTAAGCGTATCGTGGTCAACCGTAACACAATATGGTGTACCGATAGCGTCCTGACGACGATAACGCTTACCTATAGAATCCTTCTCCTCATAATGTGTATTGAAATGGAAACGCAGTTCATTGACTATCTCACGTGCCTTCTCTGGCAGTCCGTCTTTCTTAACCAACGGCAGCACGGCACACTTCACAGGTGCGAGTGCCTCAGGAAGCTTCAGGACTACACGGGTCTCACCATTTTCCAGTTTCTCCTCCTGGTAAGAATGGCACATTATACTTAGGAACATACGGTCTACACCGATAGACGTCTCAATGACAAACGGAGTATAGCTCTCGTTTGTTGCCGGATCAAAGTACTTGATACTCTTACCGCTATACTTCTCATGCTGTGACAAGTCGAAATTGGTTCGTGAATGGATACCCTCCACTTCCTTGAAGCCAAACGGCATACGGAATTCGATGTCGGTAGCGGCATTAGCATAATGCGCCAGCTTGTCATGGTCGTGGAAACGGTAGTTCTCAGCACCAAAGCCAAGAGCCTGATGCCATTTCATACGAGTCTCCTTCCATTTCGGGAACCACTCAAGTTCTGTGCCTGGCGCTACGAAGAACTGCATCTCCATTTGCTCAAACTCCCGCATACGGAAGATAAACTGGCGAGCGACAATCTCATTACGGAAAGCCTTACCAATCTGTGCTATACCGAACGGTATCTTCATACGCCCGGTTTTCTGAACGTTAAGGTAGTTTACGAAGATTCCCTGTGCCGTCTCAGGACGGAGGTAAACTTTCATGGCGCCATCGGCAGAGGCACCCATCTCTGTAGAAAACATCAGGTTAAACTGGCGCACATCCGTCCAATTACGGGTTCCACTTATCGGACAAACTATCTCCTCGTCTAAGATAATTTGCTTCAAAGCCTCCAGGTCTGGTCCTTGCATCGCGGCGGCATAACGCTCATGCAACGCATCACGCTTTGCCTTTGTCTCTGCGACACGGGGAGAGGTCTCTAAGTATTTTGCCTCATCGAAAGAATCACCGAAACGCTTGCGTGCCTTCTCAACCTCCTTCTGGATTTTGTCATCGTACTTCGCTATTTGATCTTCTATCAATACGTCTGCACGGTAACGTTTTTTAGAGTCACGGTTGTCAATGAGCGGATCGTTAAATGCGTCCACATGTCCACTTGCCTTCCAGATGGTAGGATGCATGAAAATAGCAGAGTCTATTCCCACGATATTCTCATGTAGCAGAACCATTGACTGCCACCAGTATTGCTTTATATTATTTTTCAACTCTACACCGTTCTGAGCATAGTCATAAACAGCACCAAGTCCGTCATAAATCTCACTACTTGGGAAGACAAAGCCATATTCCTTACAATGACTTACAATCTTCTTGAATACATCTTCTTGTTGTGCCATGATAATTATAAATTTTCAAATTTGGTGGCAAAGTTACAAATAATTCATGGAAAACAAGTATCTTTGCAACACTATTTAATAATATTGCATACGGAGACGCATCGCATGGGACTTACAATAGGACTGTACATATATGAACTGTAAGCATCTTTTTTTAGCAATCATCGTGGGTATGGTAGCCTCTGTCGCCACAGCTCAGACTGCCCGCAAGTTACAGTACCAGCCCGATGGACGCGACATCGTGTGCCACGACGGACAGAACCGCTACACGCGAGCCCTATATGGCGGATATACCGACTTCCGCATGGAGACGAGCGACCGCCCCATCTTTGCCACCTATCGCAAGCGTTCCTGCCGCAACATCCGTTTCTGGCTGACCTTGAATGGAAGGAAGACAGCACTGGAACAGACCACACATGCCGAGGCTCGCTACAACTCAGGCAAACGCGAATACATACTGACAGACAACACATGGGGACAGAAGGCCTGTCTGCGCATCACGGTGTTGGCACAAGCAGACAGCGAATCTGCCATTTGGTGCTTTGAACCACATGGATTGCCACAGGATGCCATGCTGTCGTGTACGGTGTGTGATATCCTGCATCCAAAATTAAAACGCTGGGGCGATATGAACTCCGACCCTGCCGATGCCTTCGACCCTGCTCCCACCGAGACCAACAAATTGACGGCGGAGTGGCAGGTTGGCAATGGCAAGACTTACGCCATGCTCGACTGTGACCAAAAGGGTGTCTATACGCTCAGCACACCTGCGGCAGCCACCGCCGAGCCACTTTTTGCCAAAGCAATGAAGCACCACGAATGGCTGGCAACGAACATTGTTTTCAACACGCCCGACCCCTACATCAATACGTTGGGCGGTGCTCTGATGGCTGCCAGCGACGGAGCGTGGGACGGTGAGGTGTGGTTGCACGGAGCCATTGCATGGCGCATGCAGCTCAACGGCTGGCGGGCAGGTTACATAGGCGATGTGCTGGGCATGCCCGAAAGAGCCAAAAGCCACTTCACTGCCTATGCCAATAGCCAGATAACCGATATTGAGCCTACCATTCCTGAGCCTGCTCTTGACCCGGAGAAAGGACTGGCTCGTGCTGCCAAGACATGGGGCACGAACATGTACTCGACAGGCTATATATGCCGCTATCCCAACCGTAAGGACATCATGCACCACTATGACATGAACCTGAACTACATCGACGAACTGCTGTGGCACTTCGAGTATGATGCCGACACTGCCTATTTGCGCACGATGTGGTCCGTGCTGACCCGTCACCTGGCTTGGGAGAAACGTAACTACGACCCAGACGACGACGGCCTCTATGATGCCTACTGCTGTATCTGGGCATCGGATGCTCTCTATTACAACAGCGGTGCCGTGAGCCATTCCACTGCCTACAACTACCGTGGTTTTTCTCTTGCCGCACGCATTGCCGAGATTCTGGGCGAAGATCCTACATACTATAAAAAAGAAGCGGCGAAAACCTTAAAGGCAATGAATGAAAGGCTGTGGCTCAGCCAGAGAGGTCACTGGGCAGAGTACCAAGACTTCATGGGACAGAAGCGCACTCATGAGCACGCTGCCCTTTGGAGCATCTACACACCCATCGATTGCGGTATAGCGACTCAGGAACAAGCTTTCCAAGCTACGCAGTATGTAGACAGTTGCATTCCGCACATACCTGTGGTGGTGGCAGACTCTAAACTCCACACTATAAGCTCTAAACTAAGCACTATCTCAACCACAGACTGGCTACCCTACGACTGGAGTATCAACAACGTGGCAGCCGGGGAGGTGATGCACACCGCACTGAGTTACTTTCAGGCAGGTCGTCCCGACGAGGGCTTTTCTCTCATCAAGGCCAATATCATGGACCAAGCTTATATGGGTGGCAGTCCCGGTAACTTCGGTCAGATCAGCTATTACGACAAGGCTCGTGGCGAGCTCTACCGCGACTTCTCCGACAACTGCGGTATCTCTGCCCGCGCTTTCATTCAGGGACTTTACGGCATCATTCCTAATGCCCTCGATGGTCGTTGTATCCTGCGTCCGGGATTCCCGAAGGAATGGAATGAGGCAAGCATTGAGACTCCTTATTTCAAGTATTCCTTCCACCGTAAGGGTGGCAAGGAAATCTACGAGGTGGAGCAGAACTTTGCACAACCCCTGCAAATCGTGTTACGCCAGAACACGGGCGACGGCGGTTACGTAGAGACCATCGGCAACAGCGAGAAGAAACAGACCTTCGTAGTGAGTCGCGTAAAACAGAAGAAAGCGCCAAAGCCACTCATCACCGCAGAACGCATCGACGGATGCGCCTGGGGCAACAACTTCGACGACGTGCAACGAGACAAGTTGGAGCCCGTCTCGATGGATAGTCTATGGAATAGTGAAGTCAGCGACATTTTCAAAAACGTCTACCTGTCGCCCCGTTCACCCTACACCACGCTTCAGATACCCATCCATGGCATTGGTGAGTGGTGCCACCCCGAGATGACGGCTACCATCGACGACATCGCCCTGCGCAATAAAGTCGACCGCCAAGGTCTGATAACCATCGATGCTCTTGACATCCCATTCCGTTATGCCGCCCGAGGCAAGAACATTGTCTATACCTCACTTTGGGACAACTACCCAGAGACCGTCAGCATCCCGCTCACCGGCAGAGCCTCACATGCATACCTGCTCATGGCTGGTTCCACCAACCATATGCAGAGCCGTATCGACAATGGTATCGTCATCGCCCGCTATACAGACGGCACCGCCGACACGCTACGTCTGCAGAACCCACACAACTGGTGTTCCATTGAGCAAGACTATTACGAGGACGGACTTGCTTTCCATGCCGCCCAGCCACGCCCTTATCGCATTGACTTTGCAACGGCAAGGGTGAGTCGTGAACTCATTCCCTTGGGTGAGCACTATGGACGGTCGGCAGCTAATGGCGTAGCCGGCAGCTACAACAACCGTTCATTTGAGAAAGGTGCCGGCATCATTCTCGACATGCCGCTCAACCCCAACAAGAAACTGTGCGACCTCTCTGTCCGAACTCTCTCCAACGATGTCATCATCGGGCTGATGGGTGTCACCTTACAAAGAAATTGAACGTTATTAGAAATGGTAGAGTTATCATATAGACTTGCCAAAGCATACATCTTCCATTCCAATAGCTATGCTATGAGAAAAAAGTTGTAACAACTTCTCAAAAAACTTGTTACAACTATTCCACCAAAGCTATGCCCTTAGAATATCGCTCCGCCATCTTTAACCTCTAAACCCTCATCCCGCAATTGATGCGGGACCTCCTTAGCGCTTTCACCTAGCAAAGCGACTGAAAGAATCTCCTCTAAACTTTACACAAAGTGTGACGCATGACACAATGACACTAATTAAAAAATCTTTTTTTGCTATCACGCTATCACTTTTAGCCCTTGTATGACATGCGAAAACCGCATAAACAGGGCATTGTAGAGCAGCGGTAGGGGTACCGAAAGGATGGCTGTAACTGTCACAGTAGTATCACAATTGGCACGCTCTCCATCGCTCAGTATCACGCTAGGTATCGCACTATGTTGGTTTTGCTTCGCAAAGCGAGTAAACTCGATTACCATACGTAAGGCTGCCGAAAAGAGAATATGGAGAGCTTGAAGAGGATGCCCTGGAGGGTTAGGATGAAGGCCTTGGAGAGGTTGCTGAGCGTGGCAGACAAGGCTAACATGACGAGGAAGGAGC
>CAJOPT010000083.1 GCA_905236455.1 uncultured Prevotella sp.
AGGCAAGGGAGAGGGTGCCAAAGCTTATGGAGTAGCCACTTACTACGATTGGAAGAAAGGCTTCTACGACGAACGAAAGCGTAATAACGGTAATAGCCGCAACCAAGTGGCGCTGGCATCTGGTGTGTATCTGGAACTGACATCAGAAAAAAGTACCGGTCCTGGCCTGTATGAGAAAGACTGGGGTCTGATTACCGGTGTCATAGAGCTTGACCTAATCAATGTGCAGACCGGTATTGGTGGTGGATTCGTCTATGCCAAGAACGAACATGGTATACGTACAGAAACTGGACACCAGAACACAACCCTTACCAGTTTGAATAATAATGCCGTCACCCGATGGGACTACGAGTATGCAACAGATGTAGACCACATGAAGGAATGGGAAACATCCGGTAACTTTGTACACAGCACCCAGACCATTATTGATGACTGCTATAATGAAAGCGGAAGATACGCAGGTAATGATGCAGTACCTGCCCACTACTGGTTCATCAAAGGTCAAGTCTATGTTTATGATCAGTATATCTCGGCCTATACCGGTGTTCCCAATGCATATAGTGAGTCTGTAGATATCCCATTGACCATCACAGCCGCTTCACACGGTACTATGAAGTTACTGAATGTGCAGCCCAACCGCTATGCATACTTCGCGCCCAATACCAAAGCAAGAATTGAGAGTGGCAAGAAAATTGTCATCAATGATGTTGACTATTACTTGAACGATCCTATCAGTTACTGGGACTACTATATGCTGAGTGCAGCCGAAAAGGAATTGTTTGTACCTGAGACATACGTAACCAATGACAGTTGTAAGATTGGTGACACATTCTATCCTGAAGGCTATGTAATGTTACCCGAAGAATATGAGGAATTGCTAACGGCAGCCAGCAATAACAAACAGGTTGTTGAAACAGGTGGCAATCCTGTTCCTGCTGTTATTAAGTCTACCAAGGACAAGGACGGCAATGATGTGATTATTACCGACGAAAATAACAACCCCGTATATGAGGCCTTCGACTTTGTATTCCGTTCTTCTAACAACCTTAGCCACGAAACTGGTTATATCCTCTCTTACAACGTGAACAACCCCAAGGAGTGGGATACATGGTACACCAAAAGAGCTAGTGACGCTGTGACGGATGAACAAGATGAAATTACAGGGTATAACCATACAAAGATTAACACAGACAGCTATGATGCATTAATCAAGCAGGATGCCGCAAACAAAAATTTGTATCATGACGGCCCCACCTATTACCCAACGGCCGACGGCCTCTTTGGTCAACATTGGTATAAGGCAGGTAATATCATTAAGAAAAGTATCTATAAAACTTATCAGGATGTTGATATTAACCACAGTGATGCTATCACCAACTCGCACAAGGAACAAGCCGTCTTCAAAGATGCCTATATAACTAAAGAAGAGATATTTACTGAGTTGAATGATGGTCACAATACTCCACAACATTTGAATGCAGGTGTAGTGGTTGCAAAAGAACTTTACTCTGATACAGAGTGGAATAAGATAAAGAACAGCATGGATGCTGCTTACATCTGCACCAAGACCATCCAACTCAGCAAGACAGAACTCATCTACATGAATACCAAGATGTCAAAGGCTCAGAAGGATGAATATTATGCAAGGTTCCACAATACCGGTACTACTCCTGCAGATATACAGAATGAACTGATAGCACAGGATATTGATAATCTTATTGTTCCTGCTTACTATTGTACCAAAGAAGGATACTATGGCGGTGACTTCTATGAGGCTAGCAAGAACTACCGTGGTTTGGAGACCTGGAGTTCAATGTCAGAGGATGACCGCAGTCACTTCAACTTCAACTACGATGCCCTTGACTTGCTGATAGATTCAAATTTCGAAAATTCTGAGGGACACAAGTATCAATACGACAGCAGCTATGCAACAGAAACTGCAGCTAAGGCAAATCCTGCTTCCTATTCACTCCCCACACATGTAGACTACACTGCAACATATAAGGGCGGAGGAGTAATTGAATATACCGCAGATGATAATACCACTAAGGATACTAATGATGACCCCGAATTGAGCCGTACTGAATTTGAGCGACTTTTGAACGAACAACGCCATTATTCGCCTATCAGTGTAAAGGCATTAGGTGAAAACGAAACTCAGAACGTATACATTGTAAACACGGCATTTATTCGTGGCGAGGCATCTTATGCTGTAGGTCAAACTATTGATAAAAAAGAATATGATGGATTAGGTGATGACAAGAGCAAGGTTACCCAACTTACTTTCACTCACTCAGATGCTCCGAATGCTACCACGTTCTATTATTGTCGTGAATCCTACCCAATCGTCAGTCATCCCGTTAAAGACAGAAATGGAACAAATACATACAATGAAGGTGACAACGTTCCTGTTGGAACTATTATCAACAATAACAATGAAAGTGTAGGTTCGGGAACTGAAGCCACAACATATTATGGATACTCCAACCTACCCAACAAGCAGAAAGGCTTCGTTATCCATGGCATATCTCCCACAGAGACCAGTACGTTGTATGTGAGCCGCAACTCTGATATCTACGACCTTACCAAGGAGAAGATTATTACCGTAGTTTACCAGTACGACTATGAGGAAAGTGATGCTCAGGCTACACATATCACACCTGTAAGTGAACGCCATGTGGTGAACATTCACATACAGTTTAAGAGTGGTGTACCCGAGATTGAGGAAATTACCAGACCAAGTACTGTTCTGCCTGGTACATCTGTGAGCCTGAGAGAGCCTCAGGTAACGCCAGGTGCTTACGAAGTCACCGAGTCTGGTTGGGAGTTGTTCGAGACCCCACGTGATGCTGAGAGTCATAGCAACGGTATTGAATATTCACCTAACTATAATCCTCTCTATTGGTATCAGGATGGTTACTACGTAGCATACTACGCTAAGACCTATCTGGGTAAGACTTATTCTAATGCTGTACCTGTAAGCGTGGCCAACTATCACGATATAGCCGATGTAATGTCTGAAGCCAACAAGACACACCACATGTACATTGACCATCCCAACATGCAACGTGATCCGAAGATTTATTTGACAGACTACAGCAAGTTGCCCAATACCGATCCACGTTACAACAAGATGAACGCATTGGATGATTTCAAGCGGTTGTTTGATTTGAGTATTCTGGATGAAAGTTCAACAAATGTCACAAATGGTGTAGTAACCTCAGGTGATGCTCAGAACCCAGATCCGTTGGAGGGTCACCATCTGCTAATCGACGACAAATACAGGGACCGTGCACTCCGCAATCTGGAATTCTTCCTGAACACGGATATTGACCATCATTCGATAACAGTTCCTACCCCAACAGTATTAGACCCATCTGCTACGACGGAGGTTGTGACTCCATGGACGCCTATCGGCAGCAACAACGTATTCGATGATCCGAAGACAACGGATGATGAGGCAATGAGCGGAAATACCAAGGGAGAATGCTTCGATGGTATATTCCACGGTGACGGTCATACCATTAGCGGACTTGACAAATCTCTGTTCGCACATCTCTGCGGTGAGGTTTACAACCTGGGTGTAACAGGTTCATTCACAGGTGCTGGTATTGCTGATGAGGGTTACGGTTACATAGAGAACTGCTGGATAAAGACCACAGGAACGGAAGCTCTGGAAACCAAACCGCAAGCCATCTTCGGTAACCCGTTAGCTAATGGCTTCTACCAGGTAGTAAACTGCTACTACCCGGGAAGCAACGAAGGTCTCTACGACAACACAAACAGCGACGCACATAAGGTGCCTGATAAGGACTTCTACAACGGTGAGGTTGCATACGACCTGAACGGCTTCTACCTGTACAAGCGTTATAACGATGGTGTAAATACTGCTTCTGGTGTAGAGTACAAATACTGGAAGCCCGGAGAGTCCAAACTTGAGTTACAGACAGGTAAATACAGCAAGCACGATGATTACTGCTCATCGGGTTATAACGGTCAGCAATATGTGGAGGACCGCTTCGCTGATGGCGACTTCCAATATGCCGGTGGTACCATACCTGATGGTTTGAACGAGCGCCTTGTTATGGACGAAGAGGGTAAGGCTCACTACTACCCCATCTGGCCAGATGACTACCTATACTTCGGTCAGGCTCTGAGCTACGGTTATACGGAAACACGCTCACACCAAGACCTACCGTCCTACATCTGGCGCAGCAGCGGCAGACTGGCAGATGCAGAAAACAGCAACCGCGTTTACCGTGCTCCGGCTTACTTCCGGAACAGCGACATGGATGTGGCCCACTTCAACCCGTATGCCGTATTTGCCGACACATGGAAGGGTAATTCCGCTATCGAAATATATAAGGGTATGACGGCTATCGACTTCTCCGGCGGTAACGGAGACCTGGCAGGTGGTTACAAACTGGGCTTCGTAGACAACAACTACAAGCACTTCTATCAGCCCTTGTTGGACGATGACGGTTTGATTAACTTCAGGAACGAAGGTCTGACAAAGAACCTGCTGGTTTACACGGATAATGCAGATAGTCCCTCTACAACGGCATCCGGCATAACGGCCAATAAGATTAAGGACATCGTCATTGACCCGACATACACAGAGACCAATAGCAATTACAAGACCGTGGCCTACCAGCAGTTTGCCACCTTGAATGGCCACTGGGTAGAGAAGAAGGCTGAAGCCACAAACAATATCTGGTACGAATCTGTGAACGACCATCTGTTGGCAGACAAGAACGACTTCAATGCGCCAATAGCATACGAGTTCCAGAACACCAAGCGTATGTGGCACCAGCGTACACCGGACAACTACGTCAACCGCACATCCGGATGGGAGGCTATCAGCCTGCCGTTCACAGCCGACTTGGTAACAACCGATACGAAGGGTGAGATAACACACTTCTACAACGGAAGTGAGAAGAGCAAGAACTCCGAATCTAAGATTGGCCACGAATACTGGTTGCGCGAACTGGATGTAACGAAGGATCTGGCACTGAAGACCGGCACTACGGAAACGCTTACGGCAAACTTCCAGTATCCTTATGCCAAGAACTCTGATAAGGACAAGGATGTGTCCAACACCTTCCTGTGGGATTACTACTACGAGGCAGCTGCCGGCCACAACCGTAAGGATGCCAACAAGGACACCTACCAGGAGTACTACAGGAATCCTCGCAGCTATCCAACCTATGCAAGGCTCACAGGCGGTACACCTTACATCATCGGATTCCCTGGCGTAATATACTACGAGTTCGACCTGAGCGGTCAGTTCGAGGCAAGAACAACCTACTCTCAACCCGAACGAGTAAAGCAGCAGGTAATCACCTTCGTATCACCTGAGGGTACCACCGTCAGAGTGAGCGACCAGGAACTGAAGGAAATGGAAAAGACCGTTACCTATAATAATACCAACTATACCTTCCAGCCCAGCTACCTAAATTGGGAGTTGAGCAGTAATACTGAGTATGTACTGAATGCGGCAGTTGCAGCTAACCCGAATGCAAATCCTGCTGTAGTTGGAGAAAATGCTGGTAAGCGCTTCGATAAGGTTACAGGTACTGTAAGTCAGTTGGCCTTCCGTCCGTACTTCACCACATCAACTAATGGCGGCGGTGTAAGGGAGATTAACTACATCGAGTTTGCCAATGTTACGGATGGTACGATGGAGCCTGACGAGGATGTCTTAGGTCGTGAGAATGGTATCCTGGAGATCTATGCAAGAGGCAGAGAAATCATTACAACTTCACACTTGAAGGATAAGGTTACCGTCCGCATTGTCAATGCTACAGGTGCATTGCTGGCATCTTACACGCTTGAGCCGGGTAAGACGGTCATCACGCCAGTTACAGCACCAGGCACGTACATTGTTAATAAGAAGAAGCTCTTCATTAAATAGTTGAAAATTGAAAATTGAAAATTGAAAGTTTCTAAAGACCCCCTCGTGCGGAATGTTTTATTAAGCCCTCCCCATCCCTCCCTCGGGAGGGAATAAAAAAATCATGGCTCACCCGAAGGGCGAAAGCTGCGATTAAGCGAGAGGAAAGCTAAACTTGTTTGGGCTTTCCCGAGCGTGAGCAG
>CAJOPT010000084.1 GCA_905236455.1 uncultured Prevotella sp.
CACACCGTATGAATCCTTTGACGCTTCTGCCACGCCAATCAACAACGTGTGGCATGCCTCCTTTGTCGGTCCTATGTGGAGCCGGGTTGGAACTTTACATCTACACAAAGGGGAGAACCGATTTAGGATCTCAGAATTAAAGTCTGGTGCCCGCATTGACCGTATCTTCATTGGCTTGTGGCCGCCGTTTGAGAAAGACCCACGCCTTCGCATTCCAGCAAGCGACTACCAGCAAAAGCACGACAGCAGGGACGGGCAGATTATAACGGTAGATGGTTTGGGATATACAAACGGACTTGTCGTTCAGCCCTTCACCACCCCATCTTATGAGCTCTCCAATCTGGCAGAGGCTCCACATGTTGACTATGAAGTAGACATAGAGGACAAAGACCATGAGATAGAGATTCGTACGCTCCCAACACTTCATATATACGCTGGGCGTGACGCGCGTTATGCTGTTCAGTTAGGTGACGCCGCACCCAAGATATTTTCCATTCATGCCGATGATTTCTCAGCAGAGTGGCGTTGGAACGTACTTCGCGGCTATGCCTCTCGCAGTATTCCGATTTCTGCTGGCATAAATGGGCGTCAGCGACTTACAATTTACCTGCTTGATCCTGGAATCGTACTACAAGAAGTTTTTTTTCAATGAGTTTTGGGCTTAATCTAAGAAAAATATAGTATCTTTGCAAACGTAAATCAAGAACTTATCGTACAAGCATAAATAACGACTAACTACCAAAACACTAAGATATGAGAAGATACAAGCTATTAGCATTTGCCGCATCATGCCTTATAAGCTTGACAGGTATGGCACATAGTCTACTGTCTGTCGCCACAGACGACAGACTCCCGTCGCGGCGGGAGTCTGATAAAACAATGTCTAATTTGTCTGTCACCACAGACGACAGACTCCCGTCGCGGCGGGAGTCTGATAAAACAATGTCTAATTTGTCTGTCGCCACAGACGACAGACAACCAGCATTCCCTGGCGCAGAGGGATTTGGAATGTATACCACTGGTGGACGCGGAACGGTCACTAATGGTGTGGCAAACGGAAAGGTATATCATGTGACAACCTTGGAAGACGACGGTACGACAAGTCTTCAAGGCTCCTTGCGATGGGCAAACGCACAGAGTGGACCGCGTACAATAGTCTTCGATGTGTCGGGAACCATTCGTCTTAAGAAAGCTCTGCAGATAAGCCCTAACACCACACTCGCCGGACAGTCTGCGCCAGGTGATGGTATCTGCATTGCCGATTATCCCGTGACATTGAGCAGCAACAACATCATACGATTCATACGTTTCCGTCTTGGCAATGAGGCACTCAAGAGCAACCCTTCAGCACATGAGGGTGACGGATTAGGCTCGCTCGACAAGAACAATATCATAGTAGACCATTGTTCCGTAAGCTGGAGTATCGATGAATGTCTGTCTGTATATGGAGGTGATAACCTGACAGTGCAATGGTGTATAGCATCACAGTCACTACGCGTATCCGGACACTCCAAGGGAGCCCACGGCTATGGTGGCAACTGGGGAGGTGCCGGTGCATCTTACCACCACAATCTGATCGCACACTGTGAGAGCCGTGTCCCACGTCTTGGTCCTCGTACAGGAACACAGACAAGAGAGCAGATGGATCTTCGCAACAACGTATTCTACAACTGGGCTGGTGAAGGCTGCTATGGTGGCGAAGGCATGAAAGTCAATATTGTAAACAACTACTACAAGCCCGGACCTGGCACGGCAACCCTCAGTAGCACTAAGCAGAAACGTATTGCCAATATCGGTATTCGTACAACAGAGTATACCAAGCACGACACAAGTAGCCCCAACGGATGGGATGTAATGTGGCACGTCTGGGGAAAATTCTATGTCAGCGGTAATGTAAACCCCAAATATAGTGATGTAACTAACGACAACTGGACATACGGAATCTATAATCAGATTACCAACAGCAAAGTTGACAACACCTTTACTCAAGAGACCAAAGACACTATGCGTGTGGACACACCGATACCTTTCGAGGCTGTAACAACACATTCTGCGGAAAACGCCTATGAGAAAGTGTTAGCCTATGCCGGTGCGAGCCTCCACCGTGATGCTGTCGACGAACTTATTATCAGTGACACTCGTAACGGTGTCGCAAGTTACACTGGCGACAAGTACAACCTTACAAAGAACGCGGACGGCACATACACTGCCACTCTCGTGGAGGGAAGCAAATACGGTGTGCCTGGCATCATCAACTCACAAGATGACATCAAAGAAGCTATCAGCGGTGCAGACAGTCCTTGGCCGACATTGACACAGACTGCAGCGCCAGCAGACTCCGATAATGATGGAATACCCGACAGCTGGGAGAGTGCCAACGGTCTTAATCCCAATGATGCCAGCGACAGCCGGACTGTTGCCAGCGACGGATACACAAACCTTGAGCATTACCTCAATGGTATTGTTGCCGACATTATGACAGGCGGAAACGAAGGCGGAACAAACACTGGCATAACAGTCGTGACGAGCAGCAACAAGTCTATGCCTGCCGACAATGGAATCTATACTGTCAGCGGCACGCTGATAAAGAAAGACGCATCACAACATGATGTCAGTCTGCTGCAAAAAGGCATATATATAATGAATGGCAAGAAAATGATAATAAGATAACATAATTATGAAAACAAGATCTATCTCTATCGCAATCCTCCTTTTGATTACGGGAGCTGTGTATGCACAGAAGCTACCCTATCAAGACACATCATTGAGTTTCCATGAACGCGCCGTAGACCTTGTCAGCCGTCTATCCCTCGAAGAGAAGGCTGCGCAGATGGGTAATGCCGTAACGACAAAGATTGACCGTGACGACTATACAGAGAACGGACGTGTTGTCATTCCTATCTACCAGTATTGGAATGAAGCCCTACACGGCGTCGCACGCTCTGGCGCCGCCACGAGTTTTCCTGAGTCGAAGGGAATGTCGTCGACATGGGACCGCCAGCTTATTTTCGACTGTGCCACAGCCATCAGTGACGAGGCTCGCGTATACAATAATTTATATAGCAAGGGACTGAACTACTGGTGTCCTACCATCAACATGAGCCGCGACCCACGCTGGGGACGTGATGAGGAAAACTATGGTGAAGACCCATTCCTCGCCGGCTCTCTCGCCGTACAGTTCATAAAGGGAATGCAGGGTGAGGATGGCTCAAGCCCATATCTCAAGACTGTTGCTTGCGCCAAGCATTTCGCCGCCAATAACTATGAGCAGGGACGACAGGGCAGTACGTCATTTATGACAGAGCATATTCTTCGCGAGTATTACCTTCCTGCATTTGAGATGGCAGTAAAGGAAGGTAACGTGAGGAGCATTATGTCCGCATACAACGCACTCAGTACCGACCTCAACGAAAAGAACGCAGCCGGCATAGGCTGGTCGAGCAGTAAGTCATGGGGCGGCAAGCCTTGTGCTATGAACGATGTGCTGCTTACCCGGATTCTACGCGACGAATGGGGATTCAACGGATACGTCACCAGTGACTGTGCGGGAATATCATGTATTTACCGCCCTAACAAGCATCGCTATTTCGGAAACTATAACGAAAGCACAGACACAGAGATTGCCGCTGAATATGCAGCACGGGCAACAGGTCTTGCGATAAAGGCAGGTAACGACACAAACTGTGAGTTCAAGAACCAGACATCTGTATACCAGACCGCTATTGAGGCGGCTATCGACAAAGGATATATGACAGAGGCTGACCTCGATGTCGCATTGATACGTCTATTGGAAAGCCGCTTCGCCCTTGGTGAGTTTGACGACTATGTAGAGTGGAAAAACATACCAAGCAGCCGACTGGAATGTGCAGAGCATCAGGCACTGGCATTGAAAGCCGCACAAGAAAGTATCGTATTGCTTAAGAATGACGCTCCAGAAGGAAGCTCCTCTCCCCTATTACCTCTTACAAGCGACAAGAAAGTTGCCTTCATTGGTCCATACGCAAACCAGATAATGCTTGGCGACTACTCTGGAACTCCAACCCATACCACGACACCATTCGAGGCTCTGTCAAAGAAGATGAACTTCAATGTTACTGACGGAACAGTCCAGGCTGAAAATTTCGATGAGGCTGTTGTGTCAAAACGTGGCGCAGCCAACAACAACAAAGGAGCAGGTAACCTTGAGAACACCGCCCCTGGTGACATCTTCCTCTACAAGAATATTAACTTTGGTGACGGATGCAGCAACTTTGAGATGTCATGTGGAGCAAAGAGCACTGGTCTCGGACAGGTAAGCTTCATACTGGACTCAAAAGATGGGACACCGTTCCTTACCGTTGACAATGTAAACACTGGCGGATGGACTAACTGGCAGACTGTGTCAGCTACTATTGACAAAAGTATTGTAAAGGGAACACATGACTTGTATGTAAAGTTCTCCGGCACAAACAGCTATGTCGGTAACTACGACTACTATAAGTTCTATGATCCAAACTCTATTCCGCTTGAGACTGTAGGACCGCTTTATATGGTACAGACCTCTGGCAGTGTGAATACGAAAGCTACAGAAGAGATGATAAACCGTGCCGTCGCAGTCGCACAGAAGGCCGACGTAGTGGTGTTCCTTGGCGGTACCAACTATGAGAAGCTCGATGACCACTATACCGGAACAGAGAGTCATGACCGCTTCCACCTCACCCTACCAGGCAACCAAGAAGATGTCCTGCAACGTCTATATGCCGCAAACAAAAACCTCGTTCTTGTACTGGAGACAAACTCGTCAATGGATATTACATGGGAGAAAGCCAACATTCCAGCCATCTTGGACGCATGGTATGGCGGTCAGGCACAAGGACAAGCTATCTGTGACGTGCTATATGGCGACTTCAACCCAAGTGGAAAGCTCACCAGCACATGGTATAACTCAATAAACGAGCTGCCAGCGGCAAGCGACTCACAATTTGGTGCCAACGGTATGTTGGAATATAATATTGACGAATGGGGTTACACCTACATGTATTATGGAAAGAGCAAGCATCAGCAGCAGGCAAGTAAGCCGATGTATCCTTTCGGATACGGTCTCAGCTACACCACCTTCGAATACAGTGGTCTCAGCATTGGCGGCGGTAATATAGCGAAAGACCAGACCATAAATGTCAGTGCGACGGTAAAGAACACCGGTACACGCAAGGGTGCTGAGGTTGTACAGCTATACGTCAGCTTCCCTAACTCCGCTGTCAGTCACCGTCCTGTACGTAAGCTGGTTGGTTTCGAGCGCGTGGAGCTGGAGCCAGGCGAGAGTCAGACGGTCAGCATCCCTCTTTCCCATGAGCAGCTCGCATACTTCAACGAGTCGTCACACACCTTCGACGTTGAGAATGGCACGGTAAACATTTACGTCTCAGCCTCTTCTGCCGACGACCGTCTTACTGGAACCATCCAGGCTCAGGGTGCCACAGTGAAGGATACATATATCTCTAACCCCTCTGGCATAAGTAACACACTGGCTATTGACAAGGCTGACAGTGAGATGGTATACAATATGCAAGGTGTATGTGTAGGTACTTCCGACAAATTAGAAATGCTTCCTAAAGGAATGTATATATTAAAAGGTCAGAAATATATCAAGAGAATCAGGTGATTTTTCACTTCACCTTACTATACTAAGTTAACTCGAAAAGCCAAATTTGTTTTGGCTTTTCGTTTGTTTTTTAGTAATTTTGACTACGCCGGAGTTACTCCGTCTCGAAAAAGCTCAAATAAATTTGGCTTTCTACTCGACTTTTAGTAATTTTGCAGCCGTTTATAGGAAACCAGGCTTTTAAAAAGCCTTTCAATAATTACAAATATCAATAAAAATGGCAGAAGAAAATTCTAATGCACTTAACAACAAGTATTCGAAAAAGAAAATGCTTGAATTACTTGTTATTGTTATTATCACAGCCATCGTCTGGAACTTGCCATCATCCTTTTTCGGCATAGATGGGCTTACAGTCATTCAACAACGCGTAGTAGCAATCTTTGTCTTCGCTACTCTGTCATGGCTTACGGAAGCCATACCGTCATGGGCAACATCACTGACCATCATCACATCAATGTGTCTGACAATCTCCAACAACTCACTGGCTTTTTTCAAAGGAGAAGAAAGTGATACTTTTGGAACATTGTTAAAGTCAAAGGACATCATGGCAGCTTTCGCAGATCCGGTAATCATGCTGTTCCTTGGTGGTTTTATCTTGGCAATAGCAGCAACGAAATCCGGATTAGACGTACTGCTTGCCAAGAACCTGATTCGTCCGTTTGGAAATAAGAGTGAAAACGTGTTACTGGGATTCCTGCTCATAACAGGACTGTTCTCTATGTTTGTGAGCAACACAGCTACAGCTGCAATGATGCTTACGTTCCTTACTCCCGTCTTTGCCGCATTACCTGCCAATGGGAAGGGACGCATAGCCTTGACACTAAGTATTCCTGTAGCCGCCAATATCGGTGGTATCGGAACACCTATCGGAACGCCACCGAATGCGATTGCACTTAAGATGTTGAACGACGAAGCCGGACTTAACTTAGGATTAGGATTTGGAGAATGGATGGCATTCATGTTCCCGCTTGCAATCATCATCCTATTGATATCATGGCGCATAATCCTGAAATTCTTCCCTTTCACACAGAAGACTATCGAGCTGGAGATTGGAGGACATATACACCATGGCTGGCGTATGTGGGTTGTCTCAGGAACATTTATCCTGACTATCCTCCTTTGGTGTATTCCGAAGGACTATACCGGTATCGACTCTAATACCGTAGCACTGATACCAATGGGAATATTCGCCCTTACCGGTGTCATTACGGCAAAGGACTTGCAAGCTATAGACTGGTCTGTAATCTGGATGGTAGCGGGAGGATTCGCCCTTGGTCTTGGAATGAACGGCACAGGTCTTGCCGACGCAGCGATAAAGAGTATACCGTTCGGCACATGGAGTCCGGTAGCCATACTTCTAATCTCCGGTCTTATATGCTATGCGCTGTCAAACTTCATATCCAACACAGCGACGGCAGCGTTGCTCGTTCCTATCCTTGCGGTAGTCTGCACGGGTATGGGTGACCGTTTGGATGCCATCGGTGGCACAGCGACAGTATTGATCGGCATTGCACTCTCAGCTTCATCAGCGATGTGTCTGCCTATCTCTACCCCCCCGAATGCGATTGCTTACTCTACAGGTCTGGTCAACCAGAACGATATGCTTAAGATTGGTTTGACAATCGGTATCATCACCATGATACTCGGCTATGCCCTGTTGTTCTTCGTAGGTAAGACTGGACTGATATAAGATTTGATTACCTCTATATACAAAATGAGGACATGCTGTTTGCATGTCCTCATTTTTATATTCCGCCAGATAAGGCTACATTGACTATATCAAGTTTGAGGAGAACAACTCCTGTCGCCGCACCCTATCGCTCATCAATAGGAATATAGCTGCGAGGCTCAAGAATATTTTTGTAAGCCGGACGGATAATACGACGCCCCTCGAAGTTAAGCTCCTCAATACGGTGAGCCGTCCATCCAACGATACGCGCCATAGCAAAGATAGGAGTATAAATCTCCTGCGGCAAGCCAATCATCTCATAGATGAATCCACTGTAGAAGTCAAGATTAGCACACGCCGGTTTTCCTGACTTGCGGTGCTCCGTAAGACATTTGATACCTTCTTGCTCCAAGAGACAGAGGAAGGCGTATTCTTCCTCACGTCCCTTTTCTTTTGCAAGCTCACCGGCGAGCTTTTTCAACTCAACAGCCCGTGGGTCGCTAAGTGTATAGACCGCATGCCCTATACCATATATCAGTCCACTCTTGTCGTATGCCTCCTTATTGAGCATTCGCCTGAGATAGGTGTCAATCTCATCTGTATTCGTCCAGTCCTTGATCTTTTCCTTAAGATGATGAAACATCTTAATGACTTTGATATTGGCACCTCCATGTAAAGGACCTTTCAAAGAACCAATACCAGCCGCAATAGAGCTATAGGTATCTGTACGGGTAGAAGATGTCACACGCACGGTAAACGTAGAGTTGTTACCTCCTCCATGCTCAGCCTGAGTAATCAATAACAGGTCAAGCGTGCGGGCATCAAGCTCGGTATAGTCATTATGTTTGAGCATGAAAAGGAAATTCTCAGCAATCGACAGTCTCTCCTTTGGATGGCGAATATGCAGACTCCTCCCATGTACACTATGTCTATAGATGTTATAGGCATATGCGATGATGGTAGGGAACTTGGCAATAAGCTCTATTGACTGTCTCATCAGGTTGTCGCGTGAGATATCGTCTGGGTTAGGGTCAAAAGTATACATCTCCAGAACGCACCGCGCCAGGATATTCATGATATTCTCACCTTCCAAGTCAACGAGATGCACGACGGTACGGTGGTCAAGTGGCATATTGTCATTGAGAAGCTCACGGAACGCTGCCAGCTCCTCATTGTCCGGAAGCTCGCCTGAGAGCAGCAGGAATGCCACTTCCTCAAAGCCGAAGCGCTTCTCCTTCAGCAACGGGGCAACCAGTTGATCCAACTCATATCCACGATAATACAGCTTACCTTCTGTAGGCTTCGGCTTCCCGTCCTCGCCCTGCTCATATCCGACAACATTACCAATGTTTGTCAAACCGACCAAGACACCAGAGCCGTCCTCATTACGCAATCCACGTTTGACACCGAACTTTGAGAACAGTTCATTGTCAATCTTACAAGAATTCTTTACTTCGTCACTGAGTTTATAAATCAAATATTCCTTTTTCATACTTCGCATTTAGTAAATTACCTCAAAGAGCTGTAATTCAAGGCTGAGCCTGCCTTAAACCATGCTATTTGCACCTCATTATATGAATGGCTCACCTCAAAGCTCTCCTCAGAGCCATCCTCATGTCGCAGGACTACCGTGAGAGGCTTACCCGGGGTAAAGTCTTTCAGCCCCATAACAGAAATGCGGTCGTTCTCCTGCACCTTGTCATAGTCATCCTTATTGACAAACGTAAGAGCCAGCATTCCCTGTTTCTTAAGATTTGTCTCATGGATACGCGCGAAGCTCTTTGCAAGTATCACTTTCACATTAAGGTATCGCGGTTCCATGGCGGCATGCTCACGGCTGGAGCCCTCACCATAGTTATCTTCAGCGACAACGATTGACAAGACACCTTTTTCCTTATATGCCTTGGCAGCGGTAGACACCTCCACATACGAGCCGCAGAGCTGACACTTAACCTTGTTAGCCTCACCATTAAAAGCATTGACGGCACCCATCAACAGATTGTCTGATATATTCTGAAGATGCCCACGGTACTTCAGCCAGGGACCAGCCATCGAGATGTGGTCTGTGGTACACTTGCCTTGGGTCTTGATAAGAAGAGGCATATCAGTAAAATCATTCCCATCCCATGCGGCAAAAGGCTCAAGTCTCTGCAAGCGTTCCGATGACGGACTGATAACGACTTCCACATCGGAATGAGCCTCTGACGGAGCAATGAACCCATTATTCTCAACGGCAAAACCCTTTGGTGGGAACACATCACCTACAGGTTCCTCAAGTCTTACAGCCTCACCATTCTTATTTAATATTATATCTTTAGCAGGATTAAAGTCAAGACGTCCCGACAAAGCCAACGCAACAGTCATCTCTGGACTGCTTATAAACGCGTAAGTGTTAGGGTTGCCGTCAGCACGACGCCTGAAGTTACGGTTAAATGACGTCACAATAGCATTCTTTCTGGTATTGTCGTCAGTATGACGATGCCATTGTCCGATACAAGGTCCGCAGGCATTCGTCATGATAACTGCTCCAATAGACTTCAAATCGTCCAAGATGCCATCCCGCTCAGCAGTATACCGTATTTGCTCAGACCCGGGATTTATAATCAGCTGAGCCTTAACCTCAAGGTTCTTATCCCTTGCCTGCCGAGCCACTGATGCAGCACGTGCCAGGTCTTCATAGCTGGAATTAGTGCAAGAGCCTATAAGCCCGACTTCCACTACCATAGGATAGTCATTCTTCGGTCCTTTCTCTGCCATCTCCGAGATTGGTGTGGCAGCATCTGGTGTAAACGGACCACATAAGTGTGGTTCTATTTCACTTAAGTTTATCTCCAGAATCTGATCGTAATACGTTGATGGAGAAGCAAGTACCTCATCGTCAGCACGCAGTTCTTTTGCATTTTCCACTGCAAGTTTTGCAATCTCATCACGCCCTGTCTGTCGGAGATATTCTTCTGTGTTAGCATCAAACGGGAACATAGAACAAGTAGCCCCAAGTTCCGCTCCCATATTACATATAGTTGCTCTTCCTGTTGCGGAAATTGTTGCGACACCCTCACCAAAATACTCCAAGAGAGAGTTTGTGCCACCTTTTACTGTAAGGATACCGAGAATCTTAAGAATGACATCTTTAGGAGAAGCCCATCCTTGCAAGTGACCTGTCAGATGGACCCCGATGAGACGTGGCATCTTCAGTTCCCATGGCTGCCCCGTCAGGACATCCACAGCATCGGCACCGCCAACACCAATGGCAGCCATACCCAGTCCACCGGCATTGGGAGTGTGAGAGTCAGTGCCAACCATCATTCCACCAGGGAAAGCATAGTTCTCCAATACCACTTGATGAATGATACCGGCACCAGGTCCCCAGAAGCCGATATGGTATTTCTTTGATACACTGTTCAGGAAGTCATACACTTCTTTGTTTGTCTCACGGGCAGCCGGCAAGTCTTTCTCCACACCTACATCAGCACGAATCAGATGGTCGCAATGCACTGATGAAGGCACAGCTACCTTGTCCTTACCGGCATTCATAAACTGTAGCAAAGCCATCTGTGCAGTAGCATCCTGCATTGCCACACGGTCGGGACGGAAATCAACATAATCCTCACCACGCTTGTAAGACTTAACCTCCTCCTTATTATATATATGCGCATACAACACTTTCTCAGCAAATGTCATAGGACGACCGAGAACCTTGCGTGCCTCTTCCACTTTCTGACCATAGCCAGCGTAGAATGTCTTCAGCATATTTTCATCTAATATCATAATAGCGTTTATTTTAGTTCAACCTTTTTTCCAGACGCTCACGAATGGCACCGATAAAACCGGCGGAGTTCACAGCCGTAGGGGTAACTCCTTCCATCAAGTTCACAAGATCCTTTGTCACGATCCCAGCATTGAGGGTATCAAAACAAGCAGCCTCCAACTCGTTAGCGAATTTGACAAGATCGGCAAGACCGTCGATTTCACCACGTTTACGCAACGCCCCACTCCAAGCGAAGATTGTCGCCATCGGGTTCGTAGATGTCTCCTCGCCTTTCAGATACTTATAATAATGACGTGTAACCGTACCATGAGCAGCCTCATACTCATAATTTCCATCTGGACTGACCAATACTGATGTCATCATAGCGAGAGAACCGAAAGCAGTTGACAGCATATCGCTCATCACATCACCATCGTAGTTCTTACATGCCCATATAAAGCCACCTTTCGATCGTATGACACGGGCAACGGCATCGTCAATCAATGTATAGAAATACTCTATTCCAAGTTTCTCAAACTCAGCCTTGTAGTCTTTGTCATATACCTCCTGGAATATCTCACGGAACTGTGCATCGTATTTCTTAGAGATAGTATCCTTAGTGGCAAACCAAAGGTCTTGCTTTGTATCAATAGCGAATTTGAAACAGGAATGTGCGAAAGAACGTATCGACTTGTCTGTATTATGCATACCTTGGAGGACACCCTCGCCCTTGAATTCATGCACAACAACCTCCTGCCTCTCACCACTGGCGCCTTCAAAGACCAACTTTGCCACTCCCGGTTCATTAACTCTTATCTCCACGCTCTTATATACATCACCATAGGCATGACGGGCTATTGTAATAGGCTTCTCCCAATTCTTAACACATGGATGAATAGAAGATATTGTAATAGGAGCACGGAACACGGTACCGTCAAGGATGCTACGGATGGTTCCGTTCGGGCTTTTCCACATTTTATGCAGCTTATACTCATCCATGCGCTGAGCATTGGGAGTAATAGTGGCACATTTCACCGCGACACCGTATTTCTTCGTAGCCTCAGCAGAGTCGATTGTCACCTGGTCATTAGTCTTGTCACGCTCCGGCAACCCAAGGTCATAATACTCCGTCTTCAAGTCTACAAACGGAAGGATCAGTTCGTCCTTAATCATCTTCCATAGAATACGAGTCATCTCGTCGCCATCCATCTCCACTAATGGAGTTGTCATCATAATTTTTTTCATACTCGAATCTTTTAGGTGCAGCTTATTTTCTGCAAAGTTAATAAATTTTTATCAGTTAGAAACTAAAATCAGGTAATTAATTATCATTATGTTGCACATTTGCCTGAAATACTTCAATTTTGTTGCATATCTATTCACAAGGGCACCAAATGTGTCAGCAGACCGTCACAGCCATCCTCTATCAAATCAAGCGCAAGCTCAAAATCGTCGTCGCCCCCATAATATGGGTCAGGAACAGAAGAATACCCTTTGGATTTGACAAAATAGTCTTTCATGCGTAGCACTTTCTTTCGATATCTTTCCCTATCATCTTCATTCTGTGTGTATGGCATCCGTTCAATAACATCACGATAGTTTTCCTCGTCCATCACAACAATATAATCGAATTTGTCAAAGTCTTCCGAACGGAACTGACGGGCGCGCATTGTCAAATCATAACCACGCCTCGCAGCATGCTTCCGCATACGACGGTCTGGCAACTCACCTACATGCCAAGAGCCTATACCAGCAGAGTCAATGAAAAAGTCATCGTCCAACCACCGTTCCTCCACCTTTGCCCTCATGATTCCCTCTGCAGCCGGTGAACGACAAATGTTCCCGAGGCAAATAAACAACAATTTTGTTTTCATAACTATTCATTCATATTTTCCGTATACTTTTGCAAAGATAAGGCAAAAATCCGATTAAGAGAAGAAAATACAAAATTAATTTTGTATTTTGTTTAGACAGGCTCATCGTTTAAAGCATTTCACAGGTCTTTTTACAAAAAAAGCAAGGTCTGTCGCCATAGACGGCAGACTCCCGTCTGTGGCGGGAGTCTGATAAAACAATGTATAAAGGTCTGTCGTCAAAAACGACAGACTCCCGTCTGTGGCGGGAGTCTGATAAAACAATGTATAAAAAGGTCTGTCGCCAAAAACGACAGACTCCCGTCTGTGGCGGGAGTCTGATAAAACAATGTATAAAAAGGTCTGTCGTCAAAAACGACAGACTCCCGTCTGTGGCGGGAGTCTGATAAAACAATGTATAAAGGTCTGTCGTCAAAAACGACAGACCTTGCTTTTGAGCCTCTTGTCGGATTCGAACCAACGACCCCGAGATTACAAATCACGTGCTCTGGCCAACTGAGCTAAAGAGGCGGGTGGG
>CAJOPT010000085.1 GCA_905236455.1 uncultured Prevotella sp.
AGATTCTTTCAGTCGCTTCGCTTTGTGAAAGCGCTAAGGCGATTACCGCATCAAGTGCGGGATGAGGGAATGGGTTGTGCGGGATGATGGCTTAGAGGTTAAAGACGGCAGAGCGATTCTGTAAGATCAAAGTTTCTGGAGGAAAGTTGTTACAAGAATTTGAAAAGTTGTAACAACTTTTTTCTGAAAGCATAGCTATTGAAATGGAAGATGTATGCTTTAGCCTGTCTATATGATAGCTCTGCGATGTCAATATCAATGCTATTGGAGATCCCGCATCGAGTGCGGGATGAGTGGGAGGTGTGTGGGGGATGAGGTGTTTTTACGGGTATCGTGTCGCATTTGCGTCACCAAGGCACACTAAAAATGCGGTGTGACGCACGTGAGACGCACCTGAAAAGCCCAATTTTAAGCAAAATCGACCATTTTGTGGCTAAAATACCTCTGATTATCAGGTATTTACGAGGTAAGAGCTACCTGTGACGCAAGTGTGACAGGTTTCTTTCAATCGCTTCGCTCATGCTCGGGTGGATTTGTATGCTCGGGTGGATTGCAAATCCAACCGAGCGGGTTGTAACGGCAGCCTTACGGCTGGTAACCGAGTTTAACCTTTGCCCCAAAGTGTGACGCGTGACGCAAATTTACATTTTTCTAAAATTGGTTTTTAGCAGAGAGCATTCTTTAGTACGCTTTCACCAAAACGAAGTGGCTGAAATCTAAAGCCTAATGCCCCCCATTACTTAATCACGACCTTGTGACCACGGTTGATGTAGATTCCCTTTGCCGTCGGATTGCCACTGAGGCGCACTCCGCCGAGCGTGTGCTATGCGCTGCCGCATTCCCGACCTTCGGTCGCCGACACGGAGGTTCACTTCATCATGGCAACACCCTTTTTTATATGTTAAAAAATTGAATGCGATGTCACAAAATGCGGTGCCTATTCGTTATATAGGCAGAAAATGAAAGCAGAAGAGTTCCATAAGATGTTCGTGCCGCTGCGCGGCCGACTGCTCCAACAGGCACTGCGCCTGTCGGCTCATGATGCTGATTCTGCTGAAGACTTGGTGCAGGAAACGCTGCTACGCCTATGGGAACTGCGTGACGACCTTTCCAAACACCCTAACGTAGAGGCTTTAGCATCGATTATTCTTCGGAATAAATGGAACGACCACTGGCGACGAAGTCTGTATACGCTGAACGATGAGCAACTGCTGAGACGCCTGCAAGACCGCACAGCCGACCCTCCGGATGACATGGAATTCATCGACATCATTGTCAGTCACCTGCCACCACTCCAGCAACAGATATTCCGTATGAAAGAGATTGAGGGCTACGAGAAGGAAGAAATCATGCTTGTGACAGGCTGTAGTGACGAGAGCCTGCGCCAGAACCTGAGTCGTGCCCGAAGACGCATCAAAGAACAATTCATCAAAATGAGAGGCTTATGAAACGAGAACAGATAGAAGACCTGCTGAAACGCTACCTTGATGGTGAGACCACCAACGAGGAAGAGCAACTGCTGCGCCAATATTTTGCCACAACGCAGATAGTGCCGCCAGAATGGAAAGTCTACAAAGCATTATTCGGCTGGGAGAACGACCAACGGACGGAGCAGCGAGAGCCTGCCGTCTGTGGCGGCAGGCTATTAGACAATGTTTTATCAGGCTCCCGCCACGGACGGGAGCCTTCAAACATGCTTGAATGGCCGAGTCGTGACGGGCGAAGACAAAGTCAAAGACAATCTGCGTCCAGCATCAATACAGCATCTGCGCCCATTGCGAGAAAATATCGTATGCCCATAGCCGCCAGTATTGCTGCTCTTTTTGTCATAGGAGCAGGCATCACGGCAGGGTTACTTCACTCATCGCATCCTGATCAGCAAGGAGTAAAAAGCTATGCCATCCTGGATGGGCACTACACTACTGACGAAACCGTTATTGCCCATGAGGTAGAGGAAGCGCTACTCATGGTTTCTGCCTCTGATGAAGAGACTTTCGATGCAATAGATTATCTTACAACGCAATAGGAGAACCTGATATGAAGAGACGTTTGTTTATACTCATAGCGTTGCTCATAGCCATCAGTCATGTTTCGTTGGCACAGAAGGGGCTGGCGGTGGCTGACATATTCACACGTTATGGACATGAGCGCGGCTGCAAGATGGTAGAGATGCACGACACCAACCTGCGAGGATATGAACTAAAGACCTACCAAAGTCTGACCTATCGCACGCAAGGTGAACAGATAGCTGCCATGCTGGAGGCAGACCGGCATAAGGCCCGGAAAATCCGGGAAATCGTCAGCGACGGTCGCGTCACCAGCGGCTACTACATCATGCCGCCGACAACAGAAGGTCTGAGTAGGTATGTGCTCTACACGCAAAAGTCTGATAGGAGTGGAGCCGTCATCTACATTGAGGGAGCATTGAAGCCTGACGACATCCTGAGAATATGCTACCAAAGAAAAACGAAATAAAAAACAACAAACATGAGAAAGTTACTTTTCACAATGGTTCTGGCAATGCCCATGAGCCTTCTGGCCGAAGAAGTGGCCGACACCACCGTTGTCTATAACGGCAAGCAGATTGTCATCAACGATGACTCGTTGGGAACTCGCATCAGCGTCTTTACCCAAGACAGCACTCAGATGGTCAAATCGAGTGAGACGAAGTTTGTAAACAAGCAGGAGATAGAGCGTATCTACGTCAGCTCGCCTTTCTTTCCCAATAATACGAGCCTGTTCTATTCGTCTATGTATCCAACTCTTTGGTTGGGTACCTCTTCGCTTTCAACAAGAATCGGCAGCAGGGAGAGCAACACATCGAAAGAGGGGCTACATACACGGGGCGGCTTTGAAATCGGCTTCACCACGGCGGAGAGCCTTTATCCCCTCAACAAGCGTGGAAACTTGGTGTTTTCGAATGCCTTGCAAATAATCTATAGCAGGCAGAACTTCCAGAACAGTGCATTGCTCACAGGCGACTGCCACCGCATCACCTTTGAAGACCGCACTCACGCTCCAGCCTCGGCCAACTATATGGCGTATGCCTCCATGCGAATGCCGTTCATGCTGGGCTATGCTCCTGCAGTGAATTGGCTAACCGACTGGCTCGACACGCAGTTTGGTTTGGCTCTGGTTCCGGAATACCGTTTTGGAAAGGCCAGCTACGTGTTCGAACCAGAGGCCTTCGGTGACCCTATTGAGCAAAAAATGAGGATCCTGCATTGGGGACTGAATGTTGACGTCAACATGGTTCTTGGTCCTGTGAAATTCAGTGCATCAGTGGGTCTCCTGCCTGTATTCAAGACATCAGAAGGCAAGAAAGCCTACTGCTCGTCCCTGAACTTCGGAATCAACATCGGTGAACTGTTTGGTAAACGCAGTATGAATGGTTCGTTTTAATTGTATTTGCTCACCCTTATTGCAATTAAGTCATTTTTGATGTTGTTTAACCAGCTCTATAGCTTCTTTGCCTGTCAGGTGCTCAATACTAATATCGCGATGCTATCTTCATTAGATAGCTGTTGGCGCTTGCGCCGCATGTCTCTAAACTCTGTCATATTCTTCGATACTTTTTGTGTGCAAAGATACAAAAAATCCTAATTAATTAGTTGTTTTGCAAGCTTATTCGTATCTTTACACCCGAAAACTAAAACAAATACTGCTTATGATTAAGAAGATAATCCTATTGAATGCCAGTCCGCGCAAGGACAAAAACACTGCGCAGATGCTGGCTTTCGTGGCGCAGACAGTATTGATGACGTTTTGTGTGTTGGTAATAATGTCCTGTAGTACATGGAACAGTTCTGGGTATGAGATGCTTCCAACTTTAGAGAGAAACAAAATAGTTGAATGTCAGGATGGCATAGGGAATCTGTATAACGACGGACAGGTTTACTTGGTTACAACCGAACAACTGCAAGAGTATCTTGATACTGCGGGACGAGTTGTTATCTACGAATACCTGTTCTATTGTAAATCAGAACACTGCATCAACCCCTTGGTTGTCGAACAGGATTGCAAGAGTCAGGGAGCACGACTCCTTCTAATGATGGAAAATTACAAAGGTATCATCGGGCTTCCTGCTCTGGATTCACCAGTCTTGGCTGCAAATCCGGCACCATTTGGCAAGACAATAACCAAAACTTGTACTCCACAGTTTTTCAACCAGTTGACGTCAACAACCTACAAGACTCGTGGTTATGGACGCTATTATCTGTTTGATAACGGAAAGTTCAAAGGGTGCTTCAATGACTATAAGGATGCTCTTAGTACAGACTCCCGTCTGCGGCGGGAGTCTGATAAGACATTGTCCAAAAGTCTGTCGCCGCAGACGACAGACAAAAGCATCTTTGCCGGAGCATGAGAAGTCGAAAGAACTATTGGATGAATAAGATGAAGAAAATCTGTCATTATATATCAGAATACATGGGATTACTTGTGCTGGCTGCAGCGTTGCTGGCATTGGCATTCCCTGACGTTCTCGGCCATATACGTCCGACCGTCATCAACTATTTGTTGGGTGTGGTAATGTTTGGCATGGGACTGACGCTGAACCTTCAGGATTTCAAGATTGTGTTCAGCCGTCCGAAAGATGTGATTATCGGCTGTCTGGCTCAGTTTACAGTTATGCCACTATTGGCTTGGGGACTGGCTCGACTATTCCAACTCGACGAGGCGCTGGCTCTTGGCGTGGTCTTAGTCGGCTGTTGTCCTGGAGGTACGGCTTCCAACGTGATAACCTATCTGGCTAAAGGCGATTTGGCACTCTCTGTTGGAATGACTGGAGTCTCAACACTATTAGCCCCGTTCCTTACACCTCTTTTGACATGGGCATTGGCGGGTAAGAGTGTAAACGTAGATGTGGCAAGTATGTTCCTGAGCATCCTTTGGGTGGTGATTCTGCCTATAGTTGCCGGTCTGTTGGTGAAGTGGCTTTGGCCAAAGTTCACGGAGAAAGCAACCGACTATCTGCCAGCATTCTCCTCGATAGCCATTGCCTTCATTGTTGCTATCATCATTGCTGCCAACGCCGATAAGCTGTTGGCAGGAGGATTGATAATTGTTTTGGTAGTCATGCTTCACAATGTCTGCGGCTTGGGGCTAGGCTACCTGATTGGGCGGCTGCTTAGACTTTCAGAGCCGAAGAAAAGAGCCATATCTGTCGAGGTGGGCATGCAGAATTCAGGACTGGCAAGCAGCCTGGCAACGATACATTTCGCTGCATACCCGTTGGCAACCATCCCTGGAGCCATCTTCAGTGTATGGCATAATCTGTCTGGTGCTGCCGTTGCCTATCTTTATCGGAAAAAAGAAGTGTTAGAATAGATGAACAATTCAATCATATCCAGTTGCGTTTGTTTCTGGTTATTATTTTACGAGCGAACAAAATATGAGTAGGTATAACAGATATACGGGCTTAACAGCCAGTGAAGTAGAGGAGAATCGCCGTTTGTATGGTGAGAATGTCCTGACGCCACCCAAGCGGGAACCATTGTGGAAGCGTTTCTTGGAGAAGTTCAGAGACCCTCTGATTATCATTCTCCTTATAGCAGGTGCCCTTTCTATTGTAATCTCATTCTATGAGTTTTTCGGACTGGATGAAGACATGACGGTCTTTTTTGAGCCGGTGGGAATATTCGTTGCCATTATTCTGGCAACTGGACTTGCTTTTATCTTTGAATATAAGGCTGACCAGGAGTTTTCTGTATTGAATAAGGTGAGCGATGACGAGCCGGTACAGGTGATTCGCGATGGCGAGGTGACACGTGTTCCCAAGCGTGAAGTCGTAGTCGGTGATGTCGTGATGGTTGAGACTGGCGATGAGATTCCTGCAGATGGAGAGTTGGTTGAGGCTGTGACTCTGAATGTCGATGAGTCAACACTGACAGGAGAGCCTGTGTGTCATAAGAGTGTACTGCCGGAGCAGCCGTCTGCGTCGGCTGTTTCTAAGACAAAGACTAATATGTTTTCCGCCATGGACGGAGAACATATCGATGACGATACCGATGCCACTTATCCCACTAACTGGGTTATGAGAGGTACGAAGGTGATGGAGGGGCACGGCATGTTTGTGGTGCGTCATGTTGGTGATGCCACAGAGAACGGTAAGGTGTTTACCGCGGCACAGATTGACAATAGTGTGAGAACTCCCCTCAACGAACAGCTCGACCGTCTGGGAAAGCTCATTTCCCGTTTGTCGTATGGCATTGCTGCCCTTGTGGTTCTTGGCAGACTTGTCTTGGCGTTAACTTTGTCGTTGTCGTTAACGAGTTTTATCGCCTACCTGCTTCAGACGGTGATGATTGCCGTAACGCTGATAGTTGTCGCTGTACCTGAGGGTCTACCTATGGCGGTTACGTTGAGCCTTGCCTATAGTATGCGTAGGATGTTGAGAACCAATAATCTGGTGCGGAAGATGCATGCGTGCGAGACCATGGGTGCCGTAACAGTAATCTGTACCGATAAGACAGGCACGTTAACCCAGAACAAGATGCGGGTGTCTGAAATTAAAATTAACAGCAACGTTGAGGACTCAATGAGGTTACTCTATGAGAATATAGCCGTGAACTCAACTGCCGAGCTGTCAGGTGATGAGACGTTGGGAAATCCTACGGAGGCGGCACTGCTTCTGTGGCTACGAGATCAGGCTGATAAAACAATACGTCTGTCGCCACAGACGACAGACT
>CAJOPT010000086.1 GCA_905236455.1 uncultured Prevotella sp.
ATCTTATGCAAAGATAATGCAAATCGAACGCAATAAAGCTTGCTTTAATTGCTGAGATGCAGCTTATCTTATGCAAAGATAATGCAATTCTCCGAGACGAACAAACAAAAAGCCAATCAATTCTTCTCTTTTACAAAACTATTTTTTAATGAATTAATTTGGCTATCTTACCTAAAACATTTATCTTTGCATATGATAATCTGTATCGCAATTAAGTATACATTATTGAATTTAAGACCCATGAAGAAACTATTAATCTTAACACTATTGTTTACTGCCACTGCAGCAATAGCACAGACGACATCGAAGGAAAAAGTAGTAGTGATGAACAGAAACTACGTTTATGAAGATCCGCGTTGGGAACAATCGGCAACATTACCCAAAGGCGAAGCTATCATCGTGCAAGATGTCGGAACAGCGTATGAATACTGGCCTTACCCTGCCGCCGATGTCAGAATACCAAAGAATGTCGCTCATGTGCCTGGCACCGTAAAGGGTGAGAGATATCTCGTCATCAACGGAACCAACGTACGCCTGCGCGAAGGTCCTTCCTTACGACATGGCTACTATTGCATCAATGTTTTAAGCGGCGCTTCTGTATATCACAATCAGTTCGTCACAGACAAAAACAAACCAAAGGTTGATGAGTGGGGACTGGAGGCCGAATGGGAGCCATACTATCTTCCTAAAGGTACACGCATACCATATCTGGGCAGACAAGGAGACTTCTACAAGACAAAAATTGGCGGAGTGGTATTTTACATTTCTGCCAAGTTTTGCTTATTAAAATAACAGAAAAGACAATGGATAGGATGAGAGCTGCTACATTGCTGTTGTTTGTCTGTATATTGCAGGCAACAGACATAAAGGCACAGGACATAAAAGGAAACAATATGTGTGACACCATATCAAAGAAAGAAGTCACCGAGTGTACGAAGCTTCCGGATGGCAACATCACGGAATTACACTATGAGTATCATAACAACCGCATGCCCGATCCTGCACGATATTATGATATAGAGACTAAGGAAGGTTGTACCACCCTTTCCACACGTGACCCTAAAGCCTTTGAGAAACACAAAGACGATTATAACCCTATGGAGGAATACAGGATATCGAAAGTTCTTACAGAGGAGGAGCTGGCAAATATTCGTAACATTTTCAAGGAACATGAGATATTCCTTTATGACAGTTTTTACTCACTGCCACCTGACATGGGAAGAGTTCTGGACGGAGACCGGTGGAGCCTTAGCTATACCATTGGCGGCAAGCGCTTCCGTACTGGTGGGAGAAATGTACATCCCAAAGGCAACGGACTGAAAGAGTTGTTTAAATATTTTGACAGCCTTTTTGAATAAAGAAATAAAACTAATTATAAAGGAAAACAAAATAACAAATAATGAAACGGAAAACAATCTTATTATCAATGCTTCTCGCATGTATCATTAGTACTGCGAAAACCGTTATTGTGGAGACACATAACATCTCTTTGGTGATTGATGCCACGGAAGGCAAAGCACCACAGTACATTTATTTCGGAGCCAAGCTGCAAAGCGGTGATGCTGACAGACTACAGAAACCGTGCGCCGACGGGAGGATGGATGCTTATCCAGCTTACGGAATGAACACCCCGGCAGAAGCAGCCATCGCCTTACGGCATAGCGACGGCAATATGTCGACAGAGCTGACCGTAACGGGGACAGAGCAGACCGCAGAGAAAAATGGTACCGTTACCCGTATACATCTGAAAGATCCAAAGTATGCCTTCACGGTAGACCTCTGCTATAAAGCTTACAACGATGTGGACATAATAGAAACCTGGACAGAGATAAAGAATAATGAGAAAGGTAGTGTGAATCTCACACAGTTCGCCTCAGCCATGCTTCCCATCCGGCGCGGAGACGTATGGATGTCACACCTATACGGCTCATGGGCAAACGAAGCTCAGCTAACTGAGGAGCCGTTGCTTCCAGGCGAGAAAGTGATACGTAACAAAGACGGAACCCGTAACTCACATACCGACCACGGCGAGGTGATGTTCTCACTCGACGGAAAGGCACGCGAGAACACTGGTGATGTCATTGGTGCGGCACTCTGCTACTCTGGCAACTATGAGCTGAAGGTATGCACTGACGATACCGACTACCATTACTTCTTTGCCGGCATCAACACAGATAATTCCGAATATCACCTACGCAAGGGAGAGACCTTCAACACTCCGAAACTGGCACTGACATTCTCAAAGGAAGGACTGTCAGGCGTAAGCCGTAACTTCCACAAATGGGGACGTAAATACATGCTCATGCACGGAGACAAGGAGCGTAAAATCCTACTGAACTCCTGGGAGGGTGTATACTTCGATATCAACCAAGAGGGAATGGATCAGATGATGGGTGATATCGCCTCTATGGGCGGCGAGCTGTTTGTCATGGACGATGGCTGGTTTGGCGACAAATACCAGCGCAACACCGACAATTCCTCACTGGGCGACTGGGTTGTAGACCGTAAGAAACTGCCAAACGGCATTGAAGGTTTACTTGCCGATGCCAAGAAACATGGAATAAAATTCGGTATCTGGCTGGAGCCAGAGATGACCAATAGTGTATCGGAGCTATACGAGAAACATCCTGACTGGATTATCAAAGCACCTAACCGCGAGCCCGTGCTGGGACGTGGTGGAACACAGCTGGTTCTAGACCTTTCCAATCCGAAGGTACAAGATTTCTGTTTCAGCATCATCGACAACCTGATGACGAAATTCCCTGAGATTGACTATATAAAATGGGATGCTAACATGCCAATACTGAACCACGGCTCACAATATCTGCCGATGTCCGACCAGAGCCACCTCTATATAAAATACCATGAGGGATTCGCAAAGGTATGCGACCGTATCAGAGCCAAATACCCAGACCTCACCATTCAGGCTTGTGCCAGTGGCGGAGGACGTGCCAACTGGGGTGTGCTGCCTTGGTTCGATGAGTTCTGGGTAAGCGACAACACCGATGCCTTGCAACGCATATATATGCAATGGGGCACCAGCTACTTCTTCCCTGCCATTGCCATGGCGTCGCATATCTCTATCGTACCGAATCATACCGTATTCCGTACCACATCCCTCAAATACCGTATTGACGTTGCGATGAGTGGCAGGTTAGGAATGGAGATACAACCAAAGAATATGACCGACGAAGAGAAAGACCTTTGCAGAAAAGCTATCTCCGAATACAAACAAATCAGACCAGTAGTACAGTTCGGCAATATCTACCGTCTGCTCTCACCATACGACCACAAGGGTGCCGCCTCGCTGATGTATGTTGACGATAATCGTCAGAAAGCGGTATTCTATTGGTGGAAGACCGAGTCTTTCCAGAACGAGCACCTTCCTCGGGTTAAGATGGCAGGACTTGATGCCGACAGATTATATAAAGTTCATGAGCTGAACCGCATCGACAACAAGCCACTCGACATTGAAGGGAAGTCGTTCAGCGGCGAATATCTCATGAACCATGGTGTTGAACTGCCTTATCGCCATGATGTTGACTGGAACAAGAAAAACGACTGGAGTAGCCGCGTGCTACTGCTTGAAGCTGAATAAACAAAGAAAGAGCCGGACTCAGTGCCGGCTCTTTTCTTTTTATATTGCTTACAAAACTGAATTAGAAGTTTATACCACAAGTAAGGTTGAATGCTCCCGTGTGAGTATCGTCGAAATAATCCTTACCCACATTGGCAAGACCGATATCATAACTTGCCTCAAGATAAAGCATATCAAATGACAAGCCGCAGCCAAGGCGTAAGCCACCGTCAAAGCGGCTGAAGCCATCGCGATAGTCATCGGAGAAACTGCCGTATGCGGCACGGTGATTAAAGTCCTTAATCTTACCTGCCACACCAAGTGCCAAGTAACCACCGATTAACGGATCTACTGTCAAATCATTAGCCACAGGTATCTTGTATTTGAACGTCAGGGGCAACTCAAGATAGTCAAGAGCATACGTAAACTTGCTACCTTCATATTTACTTTCTCCACCTTTCTGGGTATAATAGAGTCCTCCCTCAAAATATAATGGTGCAACAGTGGTAAGCTGTGTTCCCACCACAACACCTGCATTAAGACCTACTTTGGCACGGTTGCCGTCCAGATAAGGAGAGTCGGAGTTGACTGTACCAACTGTCATACCAATCCTGAAGCCCGTATACACATTAGGACTAAACCTGCTTGTAACCTCACGTGTACCACCATAGCCGTAATATGACCCACGCTTGCTTGGGTAAATAGGACGACCATCTGGATAGAACTGTGCCATAGCTGTTGATGAAACCAACAATGCGGCCATGACCAGACATCCGCTAAATAATTTCCACTTTTTCATTTCTTATCCGTTTTAATTAATAATCTTGTTTATGATGGTGCAAAGATACTGTTTTTTACAATTAATACATTGGGGAAAATCCTATTTATGAATAGGAAAAATCCTAAAAAACGCAAAATAACAAACCAAAAAGCTACAACTTATCACTATTTTTTCTATATTTGCAACAGAAAGAAACCTTTTAAACGTTGTAACTATTAACTTTTAACATAAGGAGGATTGATTATGTTTACACCTACAAGAAAATCAAACTATGATGAAGACTATGAACTCGACAACATCTATAACGATGAGGAATTAGACAGGACGAATCCTGACAGCTCCATCTGGTACACTTAAAGTGTCTGCAATACATAGCTGCTTTTTATAAAAAGCCTAAACGCAGAAAAAATCTTCTGGGTTTTAGTCGTTTAATCGGATTATTTCAATTATATTTGCATAAGATAAGCTGCATCTCAACAATAAGAATAAATCTTGTTTATTTTGTATTGTATTCGATTTGCATTATCTTTGCATAATATTTACATAAAACAAGCAAAACCATGGAAACGATTAAAAACTTTGAAGAACTCATTGACTTCCTCCGACTAAGAGGTGACAGGAAGCGGGTGGCTGTCGTTTGGGCTGCTGACGAACAATCACAAAAGTCTATTAGCCAAGCCCTTGAAGTGGGCTTTGTCGAAGCAATCTTTGTAGGATGCCAAAAAGAGATTGAACAGAACCGTGTCCTGATGCGACATCGCAAGCACATTCGTTTTGTCGATGCCACAGATAGTGATAACGCCGCACATATCGCGGTAGCTATGGTGCGCAACCATGAGGCAGACATTCTCATGAAGGGAATGCTCAACACTGACAATCTCTTAAGAGAGGTCTTGAATAGGGATACTGGAATATTACCTCCCGGAAGAGTACTCACACATATCACTGCATCATCATTCTTCTCTTACCCGAAGTTGCTGTTCTTCACAGACTCGGCGGTAATCCCATACCCTACACAAGAACAGCGGGGAGAACAAATCAAATACATATCCTATGTGGCACGCGCATTCGGAATAGAATGTCCGAAGGTAGCACTGATACATTGTACAGAAAAAGTGAATCCTAAACACTTCCCTTTCACCGCAGGTTATAGTGACCTCATACAACGCGCGGCAAGAGGGGAGTTTGGCAGTTGCGTCGTTGACGGACCAATGGATGTGAAGACTGCTTGCTCTGCAGAGAACATGCGTCGCAAAGGTCTCTCCTCTCCCATCAATGGCGAAGCCGACTGTCTTGTCTTCCCTGACATCGAAGCAGGAAACATGTTCTATAAGGCCCTTACGCTTTTCGCACATGCAGAGACAGCTGCTGTCCTGCAAGGTACACTCTGTCCTGTAGTGCTCCCATCCCGAAGTGACAGCAAACAGAGTAAATTCTATTCTCTTGCCCTTGCCGCATTATAACATCGAAACATCGTAATAACGATATAACGTGATAACGACCTCGACATAACGAAATAACGTAATAACGAAATGTATATATTAGTAATAAACCCAGGATCCACGTCAACAAAAATGGCGGTATATGAGGATCATAAACCCATGCTCCTCCGCTCCATCACGCATTCTGTAGAGGAGCTTGAGCAGTTTGAAGACATCACTCATCAATTCCAGTTCAGAAAAGACCTGATAATTAATGAACTTAAGCGGATGGGATGCGAGTTTAACTTTGCCGCAATAGTTGGCAGGGGAGGTTTGGCAAAGCCTGTAGAGGGAGGTGTGTATGAGATCAACGACAAGATGATTTCAGACACCAAGGCAGCCATACACCAACATGCATGCGACCTTGGTTGTATCATAGCATACGAGATTGCAAAGGATATCCCTGGCTGCCGCTCGTTTATAGCTGACCCCGGAGTAGTTGATGAGCTAAACGACTATGCACGTATCTCAGGCTCGCCCCTGATGCCACGCATCTGCATCTGGCACGCTCTGAACCAGCGTGCCATAGCACGCCGCTTCGCCAACGAGATCGGCAAAGAATATGAGGAACTTAATCTTATCATTTGTCACCTCGGTGGTGGTATATCCATTGCTGCACATGAACATGGAAGGGCTGTTGATGCCAACAACGCCCTTGACGGAGAAGGTCCCTTCTCACCCGAAAGAGCTGGTTCTCTTCCAGCCGCAGACCTCATAAGACTTTGCTTCAGTGGGAAATATACTGAGGCACAACTACTGAAGCGTGTTGCCGGCAACGCTGGTCTTATGGCACACTTAGGCACTAATGACATGAAGGAGCTGGAACGTCGTATTGCCGCCGGTGACAAGCATGTGGAGACTATTGTCAATGCTATGATCTACCATACGGCAAAGAATATTGTAGCAGAGGGAGCTGTCCTTTGCGGAAAGGTCGATGCAATACTGCTTACCGGAGGCATGGCACGTTCTGAATATGTCATCAAACGTCTCCGCAAACGAATCGACTTCCTCGCACCGACCTATTGCTATCCCGGCGAGGATGAGATGGAGGCATTAGCCCTTAATGCCCTGTCAGTAATGCAAGGTAAGCGCGAGGCAAAAATTTATGAATAAGAAGCATCATAATCATGGAAAATACAATGTTTTTTATCCTCCGAATATTTATTGCTGCCATTCTCGGCGGTCTCATCGGGTTGGAACGCGAGTATCGTGACAAGGCTGCCGGGTTCCGCACACATTTTTTGGTTGCAATGGGAAGTGCGCTCTTTATGATTCTGTCGGCACACGGCTTTACTGATGTCATGCAGACTGCTGGCGACAATCTCCGTTTAGATGTGTCACGCATTGCGGCACAGGTGGTATCGGGCATAGGATTTATCGGAGCAGGTATGATTATATTCCAGAAGAACGCTGTCAGAGGACTGACAACCGCCGCAGGAGTATGGGTGACTGCCGCCATTGGCATGGCATGTGGAGCGGGAATGTATATCCTTGCCACAGCCTCTACGTTCTTGGTACTTCTCGGATTAGAAGCCTTCAACTATTTTCTCAGGATGTTCGACTCAAAACGCTGATTTCATCGATACAGAGCATGCTGATTCCGTCTGCATGCACTGTCTCCAATACCGATAGAACCGACATTCACAAAAAACTGGGGTTGGCTTAATGCCTTCCCCAGTTTTTGTATTCCTCATACTGACTGTTGTCAAGAATCTTCTTGAGTTTCTTCTCATACTCATGACGTTTCGCGTGATGAGCCTTCATCTTGTCATGATGGTCACCGTGATGCATCTTCGGAGGACGAGGCTGACCTGTTGCACCTGTCTGACCGTCAACATGCGGTGGAGGGGTCATGTCTTTCTGAAAGCTACCTTTGTCACCACCATTATGATTACCGTCCTTAGGACCGTGATGCATTCCGGGCTTTCCACCTTTGGGACCATGATGGCGTCCCATTCCTGGTCCACCCAACACATCAGCATATTTCTCATTTAATGCAGCCACTTTCTTAACTTGTTTGTCACTTAGATGGAGTTGCATCTTCATCTTCTCTGTCATCTGTGCAGGAGTAGGACGCTCCGGACGACCTGGACGGTCGGGGTGATCCTGACGGAACTTCATTACCATCTTATGCGGATGCTTGTCATACTTCTTTCCTGGCATGTTTCCTGCGAAAGCATAGCTCATACTGAGCGCGGCAATCATTGTCATTACAATCTTTTTCATCTTCTTTTCCTAAAAATATATTTAATACTGGTGAAAACCACTGCTCAAAGAGATTATATTTATGGTTTGGAAAGGGTGTCACCTCACCACATTCCGTTTCTGCTGTGGTTGATGGTTTGATGATTGATGTCCAAAATGGTTTATTCAAAAAAGGGCTGCTTTCAACAAACAGCCCTTTTTCTTCAACCAATCTTGTTATTATATCAGAATTACGACATAACGTTATAACGACATCACGACATAAAACGGAATAACGTTATTCCGTTATAACGTTATAACGAAATGGCGAGACCACAAATTACCTCGACATATCGAATCCCATGCGTACACCATCGTAGCTTTTTGAGAGATCGCCGATGGTCTGAAGGTTGGCATTACCACTCAGAGCCGCCATGGTCTGTATTATCGTCAACAGTTTCTTTGACTCAAAGAGAATGCTGATACCCGTGCCGTTACGCTTTGCATAGCCGTTGATAGTCAGCACCAAGCCTTTCAACTGCAACTGGTCGGTCTGCTCGTTGAATGCCCATGTACCATTCCAGTTCTTTCCAGCAATCACAGCCTGGAAGGTCCCGTCCTGTGCAAAGGCGATGGCAGTGTTTGACCTGCTGAAGCCTACCTTGTCATACACCGTCTTCATCTTTTCCTCAATCTGCGTTGCAGCCACCTCACCACCGGCACGAGCCAGCAGATTCTCCGATGTAAACGCACATCCCGGACCGTCATAGCTCCATGTTCCTACGAGCTGAGCCGCCGTAACCTTATCGAGACCGATGACACTGGTAATGACATTACCAAGAGCCTCACCGTTGGTCAGTGCTCCGAGGAGACCTCCCAGCAAACTACCGTTACCTGCGGAAGTGGTTGTTGTACTACCTCCTGTCATCAATCCGCCACAAGCAGTCAGTATCAGACATGCCATTGTAGCTAAAAACATACTTACCTTTTTCATTTTACGTATACTTTATTAATTAACTGTAATCGAAAGTCAGAATATCTCCACCGAGCACCGAAGAGCTACATAATTCCTTATTCGTCTGCAAATATACTAAAAACAAATGAGAAAAGACAATTAAAACATACTTTTTGCCTTTAACGAGACTACTCACGCTCGGCAGGGGTGATACAAGCATTACTCTGCTCTCGTCTAATCATAGTTTGGGGGACTGGTCAGTGACGACCTTGAAGGTACGGAAGAAGGTGGATTCGCTGGTGAAGCCAGAATTGCAATGATTTTGCAAGTTTATCCAAGAGCACACCATGCAAATGGAAATCGCTAAATAAATTTGGTGTTTCGCACATTAAGTAGTAACTTTGCAACCACAAAAGACAAGATAACTGTATGAGACAGAAGCTTAAAAAAGCAAATCTTTTAAATAACCCACAATGAAGAATAATCTCAAAAAGGTACTCGTACTTGGATCGGGTGCTTTGAAAATCGGACAGGCAGGTGAATTTGACTATTCAGGTTCACAAGCTCTGAAAGCTTTGCGTGAGGAAGGTATCGCTTCCGTGTTAATCAACCCAAACATCGCAACCATCCAGACATCGGAAGGTATCGCTGACACCGTCTACTTCCAGCCAGTGACAACACATTTTGTGACCGAGGTCATCAAAAAGGAACGCCCCGACGGAATCTTGCTGGCTTTCGGTGGACAAACAGCACTCAACTGTGGAACAGAACTCTACCGTAACGGCACATTGAAAGAATATGGCGTACAGGTTCTCGGAACAAGTGTTGAGGCTATTATGGACACAGAAGACCGAGACCTTTTCGTGAAGAAGCTAAGCGAGGTAGACCTTAAGACTCCCGTCAGTGAGGCTGTGGAAGATATGGACAGTGCCCTTAATGCTGCCCGCTCAATCGGCTTCCCTATCATGATACGCTCAGCATACGCCTTGGGAGGTCTTGGCAGCGGTATCTGTCCCGACGAGAAAACCTTCCGTGAGATTGCGGAAAGCGCATTCACCTTCGCTCCACAGATTCTTGTAGAAGAGTCGCTCAAAGGTTGGAAGGAAATAGAGTTTGAATGTATCCGTGATGCCAACGACCATTGTTTCACCGTGGCTTCAATGGAGAATTTCGACCCGTTAGGCATCCATACCGGAGAATCCATCGTTGTGGCACCGACCTGCTCCCTCACCGATGACCAGGTGAAGATGCTGCAAGATATTACCATCCAATGTGTGCGCCATCTGGGTATTGTGGGTGAGTGCAATATTCAGTTTGCTTTCAACGCAGAGACTAATGACTATCGTATCATTGAGGTTAACGCGCGCCTTAGCCGTTCCTCCGCTCTGGCATCAAAAGCTACTGGTTACCCTCTGGCATTCGTAGCTGCCAAGATAGCACTTGGCTATACACTTGACCAGATTGGTGAGATGGGAACACCAAACTCAGCATACGTAGCTCCGTCGCTCGACTATATGATATGTAAGATTCCACGCTGGGACCTCACCAAGTTTGCCGGTGTCAGCCGTGAGATTGGCTCATCAATGAAATCCGTCGGTGAGATTATGTCTATAGGACGCAGTTTTGAGGAGATGATTCAGAAAGGCTTGCGTATGATCGGACAAGGCATGCACGGTTTCGTTGGCAATGACCACACTCGCTTTGAGGATCTTGACAAAGAGCTGTCACATCCAACCGACCTCCGTATCTTTGCCATCGCACAAGCTTTGGAAGATGGCTATACCGTAGACAAAATCGAAGAGCTTACTAAGATTGACAAGTGGTTCTTAGAGCGACTGAAACATATCGTTGACCTCAAACACAAGCTCCAATCCATCCAGCGTCTCGAAGACATAGATGACGCTACGATGTTAGAAGTAAAGCAGGCTGGCTTCTCCGACTTCCAGATCGCACGTTTTGTCCTGAAACCTACAGGAAACATGGAGAAAGCGAACCTTGATGTACGCAAATATAGAAAGGAACAAGGTGTTCTGCCATCTATCAAACGAATTAACACGGTGGCAAGCGAGCATCCTGAGCTTACCAATTATCTTTATGCAACCTATCATCACGACGGTAAGGCTGCCGCATACGATGTAAACTACTATCGCAACGAGAAGTCTGTTGTCGTATTAGGTTCCGGAGCTTACCGCATCGGCTCCAGTGTGGAATTTGACTGGTGTTCTGTCAATGCTGTCCAGACAGCCCGCAAGCTGGGATACAAGTCTATAATGATTAATTATAACCCCGAGACAGTCTCCACCGATTATGACATGTGTGACCGCCTGTATTTTGACGAGCTGTCAATGGAGCGTGTACTTGATGTCATTGACCTTGAGCAGCCAAGGGGAGTAATCGTAAGTGTGGGCGGACAGATTCCGAACAACCTCGCCATGAAGCTCTATCGTCAGGGCGTTCCGGTATTGGGAACATCACCTGTAGACATCGATCGTGCCGAGAATCGCGACAAGTTCTCTGCCATGCTTGACAAGTTAGGCATTGACCAACCGGCATGGCGTGCGCTGACATCACTTGAGGACATACAGGAATTTGTCAAAGAAGTGGGATTCCCTGTTCTTGTACGCCCAAGCTACGTACTCAGCGGTGCGGCAATGAACGTATGCTATGACAACGAGGAGCTGGAGCGCTTCTTGCAAATGGCTACAGAAGTGTCGAAAGATTTCCCTGTAGTCGTCTCTAAGTTTATGACAGAGACCAAGGAGATTGAGTTCGATGGCGTTGCCGACAAGGGTGAGGTGGTAGAATATGCGATCTCCGAACATATAGAATATGCCGGTGTACACTCTGGTGATGCAACCATGTGCTTCCCAGCCTTGCATATTTATTACGATACTATACGCAGGATAAAGAAAGTAAGCCGACGGATTGCCAAGGAGCTAAACATTAGTGGACCGTTTAACATTCAATATCTGGCTAAGGACCGTACGTTGAAGGTTATAGAATGTAACCTCCGCGCCAGTCGTTCCTTCCCGTTTGTATCTAAAATCTTGAAGCGAAACTTCATTGAGACTGCCACCAAGATTATGCTCGACGCACCGTATGAGAAAGGTGAGAAGAGTGAGTTCGACATAGACCGGATTGGTGTCAAGGCATCACAGTTCTCTTTTGCCCGCTTACAAAATGCAGACCCGGTACTGGGTGTCGACATGTCATCGACGGGTGAGGTTGGTTGCCTTGGTGATGACTTCGACGAGGCTTTGCTCAACGCACTAATTGCCACAGGCTATCGCATCCCTGCACGTCCAGGCAGCAAGGCCGCAGAAGGCAAGACTCCGGCAATCCTTATCTCCAGCGGTCCTGTCAATGGAAAGGTTGACATGCTTGAGGCTGCACGTACATTGGTCAATAACGGATATAAAGTATATGCGACAGAAGGTACTGCAAAGTTCTTAATAGAGAATAAAGTGCAAGCTACACCGGTAGGCTGGCCTGATGAGGAGACTCAGGAGAAAGGTGGCCTGGGCTATCTTGAGAAACTCGCCAAGGAGAGAGAGTTCGGAGAAGTTCCCGTTCCTGTAATGCAACTAATTGCAAACCACGAGCTTGACCTCATTGTAAATGTTCCAAAGAACCACACCAAGCGAGAACTTACTAATGGCTATCGCATCCGCAGGGCTGCCATTGATCATAATATTCCTCTGATGACAAACGTCCGTCTTGCCAAGGCTTTCATAGAGGCGTTCTGTTCTCTCAAGGAAGAAGATATCAAGATCAAGAGCTGGCAGGAATATAATATGTAACTGAAGTATAATAGTTTCTATAACAGCAGACGTGCCGCTTAGGATAAAACCTTTGCGGCACGTCATTATTTTAATACTCTAAATAAATACTTTCTCTTTTTCGTCTCCATCACAAGGTGTTTCGCTTTATTTGCGCAAACCTGTCTCGAAGAACATGCCAGTCGCGGTTATCATCGCAATCATGGCCATAATCATGTTAGTTCCCATAATCTTTTTACCTTTCTTTTTTATGCCAGGTGTAGGTTCCCGCCTCACGGCGTTCCCCTTGCATCTTGCATCGTTGTTACCTGAAATCTTTACCTTTTCTAATACCTTTTGAAATTATTCGAACACCTTTCGAATATAACTAAAACAATCTTTACCTAATAACTAAAAACCTAAAAACTATTAACCTAAACAATCTATTAACTATTTCTATGAACACTGTGATATCTAAATCACGATGCAAAGATAAGCGGTTTTTCAATTTAGACAATGAATTGAACAAGTGCTTTTACAAAAAACTGCTACTTTCTTGACCTACATCAACGCTGGTGTGTGCGCACACATCGACGTAATCGATTACAAAGAGAGGACACTTAATCTCACGACTCGGTGTCCCCAACCTTAAAAACTAATACCATGAAAAAATTATTTTACTCAGTTTAATAACTGCTTATTGTGCGCAAATATAGTTATTTTCCTATTTAATTCCAAATAATAATGCAATAATTTTTTGTTTTTGTGTAACTTTTACAAAAAAAGGAAGAAGCCATACGACCTCTTCCTTTTTTCACTATTATAAGAACTCTTATTTGTTGAAGAACTTCTTACCCTTCTGGATAACAACTCCACGGTAGTTCTTGTCTACACGCTGACCTGCGAGGTTGTATGCAGGAAGGTTCTCATCGAACATCGGGTTAATATCCAAGGTCTCAACATTCTGAATGCCAGTAACCTCGTCTGAGATAAACTCGAAGCCGTAGAAGTTAAGTGAGCCGGTCGGGTAACCAATCTCAACAGTACCAGCGACAGCGTCAATCTCAACTGCTGGATAAACCTTAACTGTTGCAGGGTCACCCTCAGCAAGTGCCTTAGCACCGGCTGCAGGTTCCTCATTGGTAACGTTCAGGTCATCCTCAGCCACCTGTACTGCGTCACTCTCCTGAACTACCTTATCATATAATGTAGTTCCGTTCTGTGTCAGGGTAAGGTTACGGTCAGTTGCACTGTTGCTGCCAGTTCTTACATAAACCTTTACCTTTCCTGCGGATGGAACTGTCAGGGTGAGGCTGTTCTTAGAGCTTGACTTACCACCAGTCTTCAGGCGGTGTGTGAACTTCTTCTGAGCGGTAGCGTCACCGAAGTATGCGGTATTGGCATCAACAGCAATCTTACCGTCAGTATCAACGACGTTGAGTACGAAGTCACCTACGGAATAAGAGCTTGCAGTACCACCGGCACTGGCGATGTCGTCAGCAGTCCAGCTGATAATGTCGCCATCTGCAGTTGGCTCTGGTTCTGGCTCTTCACCTGCGGTCTTGATAGTGAACTTAGCACCGGTCTTTGAAGCAAAGTCAAAGTCTTTCAGGTCAAGACGAATAGTAATGTCTTTAGCCTCATCAGCAACATCGAATATGATATTATCACCATTGTAAACAGCATCAGTCTCCTCGTTGAAAGCAGCGAATGTTCCACCGAAGTTGTTTGTCCAGCCTCCGTCTATAGCAAACTTAACCTGATAACCGGTACCTACAGGAACGGCACTGTATGTAATCTCCCATACATCTTCCTCAACCTCAGTCATCTTGTTTGCCTCTGCTGCAGGATCCCATGCAACATTGTTCAGCCAGCCTTCAGAACCATTACCTACGGCGTATACTGCCTCGTATGTAAAGTCTGTCGGGAAGACAACGCCATCACCTGTTACGGTAATCTCGCCAGTCTCTGGGTTATAGGTTACGGTAATCTCACATGGAGAAGTAACATTGAAGGTAACATTATTGCCAGTAGCGTCACCAATCCATTCTGATTGGTTCTTAACGACCTTGAGCTGAACGTCGTTTGTAGCTTCTGTCACATTATAAGTAATGCTGTATGTACCTGTAGCCTCATCAAAGGTCATCTTGTTGGCCTCATTAGTACCATCCCACTCTGTTCCGAAGATACTTGACGGGGTACCAGCTACAATGTATGTATCCTGACCTGCAGAAGTCTGGGTGATGGAGAGCAACAAGTCTTTCGTTACACTGAGAGTATATGTACCTGGATTAGAGATTGTAAGCGTACCGGTTGCCTTCTGGAGCTGTATTGGCTGACCCTCTACAACCTCAGCCTCCTCATCACTTGCGGCATAGCGGTTGTTTGCATTGAAGTCTTCCCAACTGTCAGAAGATGCAACGTCACCGAATACGAAGTATGCTTTGGAAGTAACAGTTACTTCTTTCTCGAATGCCTCTGTCTCCTCATTGTAGGTCATCTTTACGAGGTTCGGCGTATTTGTTGCTGTGTTCCAGCCGTCGAAATCACCAACGATGTAGAGATCTGTGATCTCCTCTGGTGCTGGCTCATCAGCAGCCTCAGTAATGGTTATAGGCTGGAACTGGATATTGTCATTGTAGCGGCCGATAGCACCTACTATGTCATAGGTCTTGGTCTCATCCGGATTAGCAATCTCAATACCGAACTGGTTGTAGCCAGCAACAGTGTTGTCAGTGCCCTTCGTGACATTAAAGTTCTTGTTATCTGGAGCAGTATAGTTAACACCCTTCAGAGTAACCACCTCATTCACATGCTCAGCTGTAATGTAAGCAAGCTCAACCTCTGGATATGTAACATCAACGGGATCGTCGCTTGTCACCTCGATAGCTGCATCAGGAACAGCCTCAAAGAGGTTCTTGTAAATAGAAACCTTAGCTGTCCAGTTTGGAGCTATGACCTTTCCTACCTCAGCGGCAGCAGTCTTCTCTCCGCTGTTGTCATAAAGAAGGCTTGAGCCTGTGTCGTCCTTAATAAACACATGCTTAGCTGTCGGCTTTGCTACGATGAGGGCATTGCCGGTAAATCCAAATGCAGCATCGTTCTCTAAGGCGTTCATTGCAGCAATGGTTGCAACAGAAGGAGTAGCTTCAAATACCTTGGAAGCGACTGCGCTCTTTGCACCTGAAACATCGTATGCGATAGCCTTTACTGTAGCTGACTCTGTAAGCTCGAACGGCTCCGTGTATGCAGTGCTTTGATCGGTAGGATCAACACCATCGGTAGAATAGTAGATTGTCGCACCTTCTGTCTCACAGGAAATGGTCACTGTTGTAGAGCCAACAAACGGAGTCTCGCCCTCGATGACAGGAGTAGCGATATCAGCTGGTGTGAGCGCACCGTCAACCTTCTTGTAAAGAGCCACTGGTTTCTGACCTGTATAAGAGGAACTCTTGTAATAGCGGAACCGAGCCTGATTAGATGCCGCATTATAACGCAGATATGCGCCGCCAGCTCCTACGATGTTAGCATCACCATTGGTTTCAAAAGAAATCTGGTTTGCGTATACTGTTTCGGCGTTACTTGCGAGTCCATTTGCATCGGTCTCTTGTCCGATATAGAAACCTGAAGCACTCTTGATGGAATATCCACCTGTTGTAGAAGTTGTTGCAAGTCCTTCAATAGTAAAGACAGCACCGTCAACAGCGTCAGAAGAAGCGATCTGGTTGTCTGTTATTGTGACATTAAAGTTGTTACCTGTAGCATCCAGAACCGAAAGAGCACCATCTAATGCAACACCACCATCCTCATATACAATAAGGTAGTCACCGTCAGTCAGGTCAGAAGTAGATGTAACCTTCTTATAGTAATGCTCGTCACTTGGTGTTGGCTCGTCACCACCTGAGCTTGCAGGACGTACAACCTTGATGAGAGTCAGGTTTGCTCCTGTGTTACCGTCACGTCCAAGATACAGGGAATCTGCGTCTGCCTCAAGAGTATATGACTCCTCAACAGGCTCGTCATTAACAAGTCTGCCATTAATGAAATCAGAGAATTGGTGCAGGTTTGTAATGTTTTTCTCGCTATCCATTGTGAACAGAACTGCAGTTCCGCGCTTTTCAGAACTTGAGTTATTAATGGCACCTGCAATGGTAATAACATCACCTGCTTTAAACCCTCCTTCAACACCCAAACTAATGCTGTTGTTGTTGTACGCACCGTCTGTCGTATAACCATTAGCTAATTGATAGCAATTTACAGCATCTTTGTTAGTGTGAATCTTAACAGTAGTACTTTTTGTAGTACCGGAAATCTTGATTCCATCCGAACTTGTCGGATAGTTAATCAGTACCGTCGGTTCTGTCTCTGCCTTCCATATCTGCGCAGCGAACGCAGTAATGGCAAAGAGAGCAACCATTAGCAAAGATAGTTTTTTTCTCATAATTGTTTGTTTTTAGTTAGTAATAATTGTTTGACGTTAATATTTCGCAAAATTAATGATTAAATCTTTTAATGCCAAATTTATTTCATTAAAAACTTGCAAATAGAAGACAAAAAATGTAACTTTGCAAAAAGCATTACAATAATCATCTATTACCATGCACATCGCAATAGCAGGAAACATTGGCAGTGGAAAAACCACACTCACCAACATGCTCGCACACCACTATGGGTGGGAGGCACGTTTCGAAGCCGTGGTAAATAACCCGTATCTGTCAGACTACTATAAAGACATTCCACGCTGGTCGTTCGCCTTGGAGGTGTACTTCCTAAAAGAACGCTTCAAGGACATTATTGCCATCAGGGATTCTGAGAGGACTGTCATACAGGACCGTTCCATTTTCGAGGGAGTACATGTCTTCACTCGCAATAACTATGATATGGGTAACCTTTCAGACCGTGACTATGAGACTTACATGGAGCTTTTTGAGCAAATGACAGACATTGTGGGGTATCCTGACTTGATGATTTATCTTAAAGCTACGGTACCACACCTCGTACAGAATATCCAAAAGCGCGGGCGTGACTATGAGCAAACCATACCGATAGAGTATTTATCGAACCTGAACACCCGCTATGATGATTTCATCTTCCGACAGTATAAAGGAAAGTTCATCGTCATTGATGTAGATAATCTCGATTTCCAACATAACCCGAAAGATTTTGCCGGAATCATCGAGAAGATAGACAGCAATCTCTTCGGGCTGTTCCCACTATAAAAATCGAAAACCTCGTCATAACGACATAACGTAATAACGTCATAACGACACCCTCGAAATAACGAAATAACAACAAAAAAAATAAAAACCATGCACATCGCAATAGCAGGAAACATTGGCAGCGGAAAAACAACACTTACCAAGCTGCTCGCACACAGATATGGCTGGAAACCACGTTTTGAGCCTGTTGACAACAACCCATATCTTGCCGACTTCTATGCAGATATGGCAAGATGGTCGTTCAATCTCCAGATTTACTTCCTTAACAAACGATTCAAGGAAGTTGTTGAGATTGCCAACTCGGATGACACCATCATTCAAGACCGTACTATCTTCGAAGACGCACGCATCTTCGCACCTAACCTCCACGGACAGGGGCTCATGACCGACCGGGACTTCAACAACTATAGTGACCTCTTCGACCTTATGATGTCACTCGTGAAACTGCCTGACCTGATGCTCTACATCCGGTCTACCATACCTAATCTTGTGGCACAGATACAAAAGCGAGGACGTGATTATGAACAGACTATCCGTCTCGACTACCTTGAAGGTCTCAACAAACGGTATGAGGAATGGATTGCCGGATATAAAGGAAACCTTATCATCATTGACGGTGATAACATCAAGTTTGGCGACAACCCGCAAGACCTTCAAAAAGTCTGCGACATGATTGACGCTAAGCTATACGGACTGTTCCCGCTTTAAAGAGGGCAAAGCCCCCGTAATAACGAAATAACGTTATAACGAAACCCTCGAAATAACGACACAACGATATAACGTTATAACGAAAACAAAAGAATAGCGGTTGCGCCAAAGCGCAACCGCTATTCTTATATCATTACGATTTAAATTACTTCTCCTCTGCGAAGCAAACTGTTACACGGTTCTCCTCTGGAGTCTCGTATGGCTGAACGGTGTCACCCTTAGCATCAGCGATGATGCGATCCTCAGCGATACCACGCTCTGTCAAATAAGCCTTAACAGCTGCAGCACGACCTACAGACAGACGGTCGTTGATGATAGTTGTACCGGTATCCTTATCAGCATAACCAGTGATCTCAACAACAGACTTTGGATACTGATTCATGTAGTCGAGCAACTCAGTAAGAGCTGGGATCTCAGAGTCACGAATCTCTGTTCTGTTGATGGTGAAGAATACATTCACAGTCAGAGGCTTAGCCTTTGGTGCTGGCTTTGGCTCTGGTTTTGGCTCTGGTTTTGGCTGTGGCTTCGGTGGGAATGGGATGAACTCATATACAGCATCATAGTGCTTGTAAGTCTTACCCAAGTTAATCTTCAGACCGAGAAGTGCGTTGAAGTACCAGTCTGGATTACCTGCCTTCTTTGAGTTGTAGTGGTCGTCAATGATGTTGGCGTTACCCTCAACAACGATGCTTACAGCGTCAGATACGCGGAAGTCGAGGTCAAGACCAGCACGTCCGAAAGGACGAACCTTTGTGCCATCCCACAGATACTGAAGCTCATAGTCATCGAGGTTCTTCAAATGACTGCCAATCTCGTTAGCCTCATCATTGTCGAAAGCGATGTTAGCACCACCACCGAGGAAAGCTGTTACGTTGAAGAAACGCTTCGGGTTCCAACCACAAATAAGGTTGCTCAGGTTGAACATAACATCGATACCTGGAGCTACATACTTGTACTTGTAGTCCTTGATGTAAGGAGTGTACTGAGGATCACGAGCCTGCTCGTATCCTGGCCAGCCACCTTTGCTCTGCCAAGCATTTGCCTGCAGACGAACACCAATAACTGGAGAGAACTGGTAGCCAATACCAAGCTGAACGTTAGGACTGATCAGCTTGTCAAACTTAGCCTCGCCAAGAGTGTACTGGGCACCACCCTGCAGTTGCAGGAACCAGTGACGATTGAACTCTGTACGCTCAGCAGTAACAAGACGATACTCACCGTCTGTTCTGTCCTGAGGTTGTGCCTGCATGCCAAGTGTTGCACTGACAAATACAAGCATTGTCAATAAAATCTTTTTCATAATTTGACGTTTATAAAAATTAATATTAAATTATTTGTCGTCTTCTTTTGGGGTCAAATTACCTCGCATCTCCACGTCGTCTCAACTGCTTGTAATTGACGTCTAAAGACACTCTTTTTTATATCCTAACTGGACACAATCCCCATTTTATGGCACAAATTTACAATTATTTTAGTTAACGTCGCTTTCTTACCCCTTAATTAATGTTAAAAAGGGGGATTTTCTTTACCAATCCCCCTTCTAACATGTATTATCATGTTCAATTACACTCGTAAAACCATAATTAAGCGGTTTCGCACATACTATTCTCCCAATTCTATTTTCTTGCTTACGAAAATTGCTTCCGTTACCATCGTCGCAACAATCAAAATTACTGCAAATGTAATCATAATCATTTCCTTTCTTAACTTTAGTGGGTTTCACAACCCGTTCTACATGTTATCCTTAATCTTTCTCTTTTGCCGGAATCTTACCAGCCTCAATCCTTTTGGATTTCGGGTGCAAAGGTAGTGTGTGTTTTTCTTATCTGCAACATTTCTGGGTGCAAAATACAATTATACCGCCTCTTTTTTGATACAAATCAAACCGCAAATTGTAGTACTGGGACATTCCGGTCACATTAGTTAACAAAACTAAAAACTTCTCAGAAAGTTAAAAATATATTCAGAAATACACCTTATTTAATATAATAATAAGTAACTTTGCATCCTTGTTTCAGCAAAAATCAATATAAAAATAACTTCAAAATGAAAAGATTACTTTCAATCTTTATGCTCCTAACCATTATTGGGGGGGTAAGTTGTGGGCAGCGGAAGTGACATTTGACTTTGCAGGAAAGCTTTCCACGCTTTCAACAGTTAGCAACACTTCAGCATCAGTTGAGTCATACCCAATAACGTTAACCTTTACTAGTTATAACACATCCCGAAGAGTTGAAGTAAACCAAACAAACCAAGCCATTAAATTCCAAGGACCTTCAAATGACAACGCTGGTTCAAGCCTTACTGTAAGTTGTCCGACGGGAGGCTTATTTGCCATTACAAAGGTTGAGATTTATACTAAGAATGATAACATCAGCAAATTCTCCGCATCCAATGGAAGTTATTCGACAGGAGCAACCACAGGTGATGAAACTTCTATTGCTTCTTATAAAGGGACTTGGACAGACGGAAGTGCTGGCAACATAACAGAGGTGACCTTCCAAGCAACCAGTAATGTAGATGATGTTAAAGCATTCAAAATCACCTACACCGACAACCGAACATCACTTAGCCAGTTTGAATTCAATTCAGATGAGGTTTACATTCATGACGGTAGTGGAAGTGACGGCACATACGTAAACGGAACAACATTCGTATATGACGCAAGCAAGACAAAGCTGAAGACAAAACTGAAAATTGACCCAGCACTCAGTACAATTGGAGCGACTGCCAGCGGTACGTACTTCACGGTGACATCATCAAACCCCTCAGTCCTTGATGTCAGCGGCACGCTATCATATAGTGACGCAAGCAATGGGACACGACTATATATTGACGGTATCAGCATTGCAGGCATCGGTAATGCCACGCTTACCTTTACCTTTGCAGGCACCGACTCCTACAAAAGCACTTCTATAGACGTGCCTATCAGCGTCATCGACCATTCTGTCACACCTTTTAGCGGAACATATAAATACACTTGGGACTTTGCTAATGGTGACTGGACATCTACCATCGCACAATTAGGCTATGGCAACGGCAGCGGTGGCAACAACTGGACAAAGACGATAGTTGAAGGAACCACTTCTGAAGCAAGACCAACTTACCACACATGTATTCCACAATATAGCGGTATTGACATTATAGACGGATTGGAATTCAATTTATCAGCAAAAGAAGACTTATGCCTCGACTGGTTTACTGGTCGCAAAGCATTATGGCTTTACACCAACGCAACCATAACGATTGCCAATTTGGTGAAAGGACAGACGATTACAATTACCGCCGACCACGATGATTACACTATTGAAGCAGGTTCGGCAACAAAGTCGGGAAATGTCATTACCGTGACGGCTGACGGCAGTGTTACAATTAAAATAGCGCAAGCCACACGAATCTCGTCTATCGCCGTTTCTAATTCCCAGTATGGATGGACATATACAACTACCACCACTACGTTAGACAAGGAGCGCCCTACAAGCGGAACGTTCACCTTCACCGAGGATGGTCCGATAGCCGGGGGAACTGTCATTGACGAAGTGCCGGGTATTACCTTGACAGTAGGTGCAAGTGGAGATGCTTGGGAAGTCAAGAATATTAGTACCGGGCAGACTCCTATATATGCAGCATCTTTAGAAACAGCTCCCAACACGCGGCCAAATCCTACGGCAGGCTGCTTTTACGAGTTCACCCCATCTGTTAATGGTTATTTAAGTCTTAACATTAAAGCATCAAACAGTCACAACTACTTTTATAGGGATAAAAAGAATGGAACGGGTTATTCATACCTTGACTTAGGAAGCGTCAATGGCAACTATGACATTTCCATACCACTTCTCGCAGGACATACTTATACGTTAGTAGCAAATAATTATTGGATATATTTGCATAGCTTTACATTTACCCCAGCTTTTTTGCAATCTGGGAAAACAGCAGAAGAATATTTTTCTTTGGCAACAAGTGCAAAAGTTGATAATTTCACCGCTCGTATTGGAAATCCTGCTATTTCTGATTTCCCGAAGCTGATTGACCGCACCAGCGAGGCTCAGCAGAATAGTGTTAAGTTTGCCGGTGACAAAACGAAGGTTTACCTCTATAAGAACAACGACGTGGAAGTTATCGGAAACGGTGAAAACATCCTGATCCGCGGTACCGTTCTCGACAAGAACAACGAGGATGGACTCGTAGCCTACTATTATCTGAATGCATACGTGCTTTCGGTTACGTCATACGAACTGGAAGACCAGGAATATATCGCCACAAGCGGTTTGACTGATGGAAACTACCAGATTGTCTTCTCTGGCAATGTAGTACCTGTAAGCGGTAACAATGGAGAAGTCACTGTACAGGTTCAGAAAGACAACGAGACACCATGGAACGTAACGGCTCACACATATACTAATCAGCCTGATCTGTTTATTCCAATTGATCCTTTAGAGGCAGGAGCCATCTACAGGATTACCGTCCCTGAGAATTCAATAGCCTTGGCTAATGATGCCACTACCAAAAACTCAAAGATAGAGCGTACCTTCTCTGTCAATGCTGACGGTGAGGCACAAGTGAAGATGATTTATCCTTCAGGACTTGCCACAGTTGGCACATCGGTAATCTTGGAGACATATATTAATGGGACTGTTTCTGGTGTCAACAACAGCAAAAAAGTAAAAGGTATTCTCTCTGACGGCACTACAGAAATGGTTATCGACGCAACCTTTGGTACAAACCAGTTAGCATTTAAACCAACTTCAACCTTGCAGCCGAATACCACCTATACACTTACCATCCCTTTAGTATATGACAGTAAAGATAATAAGATCTATCTTACAGCTAAATATACAGAAAACCCAGAAGTGTATTATCAAGTCACACATAACAAGGTCTTCAAGTTCACGACAGGATCTTCATCTGGTACGGCACCATACGTAATAGAGAACGGAACAACTCCTGCTGCCGGCGCAACGATTCCCGGTTCTGCATATTCCGGCGGCACCATCTCGTTTACCTTCGACCAGACTGTAGAGATTGAACCTTATACTATCGTCAATGCCACACCAATCAATGGTAGTGAAGCAACGGCATCAGGACAGACTGGTGCTCCAGGAGCCACAAACAACACGCTCACCGTTGGAGCAGACGGCAAGACGGTTTCTTTCAACTACTCAGCAGACGGACTGAAGTACGACCTCTACTACCAAGTTGTCATCCCTGCGAATACGATTATCGGTGCCGGTGGTCTGCCTAACTCATTGCCTATCACCTTGAACTTCAGCATGGGAAAGAACCCAAGTGCAACCGACGTAAATCCATCTTCCTTCTATCCACACACGTGGGACTTCAATAAGTTCGGAGACGAAACGGTTTCAGGAACAACCGCATATAATATAGTAAACAATTGTGGCGACCCAGGAGTTGGTAAACGAGGTAATTCTTTGTACTCTGGCACTGGAGATGGATATACGACATATACCACGAAGAATCAATCTGGCTATGAATTCGACCAAGGAGCGGATGTCTATTTCAACAACAAAAATGGCGACACTGAAGTCATGGACGAGTTCGAGGGTATGCGTATTAGTCTGGTTAGCTCCAGAAGTAACCGTTTCGAGATTCGTAACATTACCTCTAAGGAGACAAACAACAAGAACTTGGACGGTACGGACAAGTGGGTGTTCCGTATGAACGGAAACACACACTACTTTACGTTGTCGAAAGTGCCTAAAGGCAAGCTCTATATGGTAGTCAGTGCCGTACACCTTGGCATCAACTCACCGAATGCAGTGTTCGAGTCTGTCAGCGGAGAAGATTATACTCTGAGCAACAACAACACGCTTCTTACCGGTCCGAACGCAAACCGTAGGGTAGTTATCAATGTAAATCCGCCAGAGGGTGAGGAGACACAAGATGTCTCGTTCTGCGTACAGAATCTCAGCTTGGAGAAAATCGGCGTGCCGGTAACATCCAAGAAGGCACAGGCAAGCTTTGAGAACTACTTCACAGACTGCCAGAGCGTCCCACAGAGGTTTGAGCTTACCAGTTCCTTTACCGGTAACAACCTCACGGCTTACTACATCCCGACTGACGGCTACACAAAGGGAGAGACAACCATCACGATGACCCCGACACAGGTAGCGGCAGCTAACGAGGGAACAATCATTAAGGCATCTCAGACAAGTAATGACGTTCCTCTGTTCCGTACGGATGTCAACACCGAAGGTGACGGTCACAGCACATACCTTGTCGGCGTCCTTGAGAACACGACGGTAACAGCCACTGAGACCGTTGAAGGTACAGCATATCGTAACTATTTCTTCACGAACCTCGCCGGAAAGGTAAATGACCAAGGTGAGATGGTTGGCGAAAAGGGCAGCGTCGCATTGGGATTCTACAGAGCCGTAGCCTCCAGTACCCTCGGTGCCCACAAGTGCTACCTGCGCCTTCCACAGACCCTTACTGAGGACTCTAACGGCTCCAAGTCGATGATTATGTTGAATATCCTTGACTGGGATGACATAATCACTGGTGTGACCCGCACACATACAGAGAAGGTAACGCCACACAATGATGTCTATTACACTCTGAGTGGCATGCGCCTCAGCGGAAAACCGACACAAAGTGGTCTTTACATCGTGAACGGAAAGAAAGTATATGTGAAATAAAAATAAGAGTGAATAGTCATGAGACAGATATATATAAAACCGGAAAGTGAGACCGTCAACATAAGACTGTTTAACAGCATCTTGGAAAATGGAGGTTTCAATAACCAGAAAAGTTTAGGTGCTTCAGGAGATGACACCCCTACAAAAGAGAATATCCTTGAAGATGGAGGTGACACCAACGAGGGTGGTGTCACCAACTTCCATTCTCCTTGGGAGGAATAAAGAATAAAGTAACCGCGAAGCACTTTAGAAAGACAAGTACTTCGCGGTTTTTATATGAAACGAAAAACACTGTCTTATATTCCGCGCTGCTTTACACCCATACGAGCCTCGACAACGTTGACAACATAGTCGCCAAGTTTCTCACATTCGCTAATAATATCCATGTACATCGTACCGATTGCGTATGTGTACTTATGGTCATTGATGTCATTGATGTTCTGCGACTTCAACTGGTTACGATAGTTGTTAATCTCATTCTCAATGTTGAATGAGCGGTTCACATCGTTCTGCTCACGGTAACCTACAAGGATGCTGTTCATCTGGGTAAGAGCCTGGTCGGTAAGCTCCATCATCTGGTGCATGTGCTCATACTGAGGCTCTGTGAAATCTTCCTTACCTTTTATACGACGATTGAGCGTACGGGCGATGTTGTAGCAGCTGTCACCGATACTCTCTATCTCTGATATCTCACGCAGCATGGCACGAATCTTAGCCTTTGTGTCATCAGAGAGATGAGCGTCACTGACCTCATCGAGATACTTGGCAATCTCTATCTCCATATTGTCAGAGATACTTTCATATTTTTCGATACGGGAAAACTCTTTGACAAACTTCGCCTCATCCTTCTCAACGACCAGCTCGCGAACCATGCCAAACATCCGTTGGATACGGACAGCAAACGACTGGATTTCCTTTTGTGCCTCTAACACAGAGAGCTCTGGAGTCTTCATGATACCAGTGGTTATAAAACGCAGGCGGAAATCCTCTTCCTCGTCCGTGTTCTTCTGTTTGATGACACGACATACTATCTTTTCTATCTGTGGTATAAACCAGATAAGGATAAATGTATTGGCAAGATTGAAGCAGGTATGGAATGCGGCAAGCACAAATGACAGTTTCGCAGCATTCTGCAAGAAGACAGCCTGTCCTACGACCTCTTTTGTCATGGTGACATCATAGCCTACAAGACCACACACCATATCAACAAATGGACGGAACACTATCAACATCCAACATACTCCAAAGAGATTGAAGAACATGTGCCCGAACGCTGCCCTTCGAGCCTGTGTGTTCGCCGTAAGAGCTGCAAGATTAGACGTTACCGTTGTTCCGATATTCTCACCCATCACCAATGCTATACCCTGATATATTGGCAATACACCACTTGAACAAAGAATCATAGTGATTGCCATTACCGCAGCAGACGACTGGACGCACATTGTCAGAATGCCACCCAGCAGTAAGAAGATTATTGTAGTGAGAAAAGAGTTTGGATCAAACGAAGAGAAGAACGCCAGCACAGCCTCGTTCTCTCCGAGATGCATGTCTATTCCTGTCTGACGTAATGTTCCTAATCCTAAAAACATAAAAGCAATACCAAAAAGGAAATCGCCAATATATCTTTTCTTCTTGCTATATATCAGTATGATGGCAACGAAGAACGCAGGATAGACAAAGTCAGTGATATTGAACGAGAAGCCCGCAGACATAATCCAGGCGGTAAGCGTCGTTCCAATATTTGCGCCCATAATGACGGAGATGGCTTGCGCTAACGTTAGCAAACCAGCATTCACGAATGATACCGTCATTACAGTTGTTGCTGTAGAAGACTGTACGGCTGCTGTTACGAACATACCGGTTAATAACCCTGTAAACCTGTTGGTTGTCATAGCTTGCAGCACATGTCGCAATTGCGAACCTGCCATTTTCTGCAAACTCTCACTCATTGATTTCATACCAAACATCAGCAACGCCAACGAACCAATGAGTTTGAAAAGAATCCAAATAGACATGCTAAAATGATTATGATTTGTTATCTGGGGACAAAGATACAATTTTTTTATTAATTTCATTCTATTTTTATAAAGATTTTATGTATCTTCGCAACCTAAACATGTTACTAACCATAAAACAATATGGAAAAGACCGTTCTTATCAAATGCGTAAACAATGGGATAAGCAAAAATGTCCCAAAAGGAAGTAGCTTGGCGGAAATCTATGATCTATTTGACCTGAAGATGCCTTATAAGCCTGTTTGCGCCACCGTGAATAACAAAATAGAAGGATTACATTACAACGTTTATAGATCTAAGGATGTAGAATTCCTCGACCTAACCACACCAAGCGGTCACCGAACTTATACAAGGAGTTTATTCTTTGTGCTATGCAAAGCAGTACACGACCTTTATCCAGAAGGCAGCGTTGTTATCGACATTCCTGTATCGAAAGGCTACTATTGTGACCTGCACATAGGCTGTGAGGTGACACCTGAGGTAGTAAAGCGCATAAGACAGCGTATGCAGGAGATCATAGACGCGGCTATGCCGATTCACCGTCATGAGGTACATACTGACGAAGCCATAAGTCTTTTCCGCAAGTTAGGCACACATTCCAAAGTAAAGCTCCTGGAGACCCTCGGAAGAATCTACACTATTTACTATGACATTGATGGATATGTAGATTACTTCTATGGTGCTATGCTCACCAACACATCAGAGCTGTACCTGTTCGACTTCGTCCCATACTACGACGGAGCACTTCTGAGAATACCATCTATGGAGAACCCTTCCGTACTCGATGAGCTGACCCGTCAAGACAAGATGTTCGAGGTGTTCAAGGAACATCATCGGATGCAAAATGTCATTGGCATCTCAACTGTTGGGGAGTTTAATGAGGCTGTTAAGAACAAAAACATAAACAATCTTATGAATGTGGCAGAGGCCATTCAGGAGAAAAAGATTGCAGAGATCGCTTTCCGCATTGCCGTACGCATCAATCCAAAACTCATTCCAGAGCAGTTTCAGGAAAAGTTGCCGGCTTCACCCGTAAGACTTGTACTTATCGCAGGACCGTCATCGTCGGGAAAAACAACTACATGTAAGCGCCTGAGCATCCAGCTCCTTACTAATGGCATACGGCCAGTACCTATCTCTCTCGACGATTATTTCGTAGACAGAGAGCTGACACCTCGCGATGAAACGGGCGATTATGACTATGAAAGTCTATATTCTCTAAACATCCCTTTGCTCAATGATCACCTTAGCAAACTTTTCGCCGGCGAGGAAATAGAACTGCCAAAATATGAATTCCAGACAGGAAAAAATGTAATGAGTGGTAAAAAGCTTCGTCTACACGATAACGAGGTATTAGTATTGGAAGGTATTCATGCCTTGAACCCAGAGCTTACCGCTCAGATTCCAGAGGAAATAAAGTTCCGCGTTTACGCTTCCGCACTGACAACAATCCTTTTGGATACTCATAACTACATACCAACAACAGACAACAGGCTGTTGCGACGAATTGTAAGAGATGCCAAATACAGAGGAGCATCGGCACAGGACACCCTCCACCGCTGGGCAAGTGTCCGTAGGGGGGAGAACAAATGGATATTCCCGTATCAGGAGAATGCTGACGCAATGTTCAACACTGCAATGATTTATGAGCTTGCCGTTTTGAGAAAACATGCAGAACCATTACTCGAACAAGTTCCTGAAAACTGCAAAGAATACCGTGAAGCATACAGACTTCTGAAATTTCTGAAGTATTTCTACCCTATTTCAGACAGTGCCCTTCCACCAAATTCTCTTCTTCGCGAGTTCTTAGGAGGAAGTTCCTTCAAATACTAAGTTCAACCGTTACCGAGGAAGCTAAGCAGCTACAGACAAACGAGAAAGATATTAAAGGGGCTATGTTTTTTCAAACTGAAAAGCATAGCCCCTAATATTTAATTAAAAAAGTGAGTAACCTTTACTTTTGCAAATCACGATAGATGACTGCACTGCAACCAACGCTGATTACGGCATATACAGCAATCAAAATAAGAATTGCCAATAAAGTGAGAATAGCCACGTCTATCAATCCGAAGATGAACGAAACAATGCCAAATGCAACTCCGAAGATAAGACCCAGGACAAGACCAATCAAGAAGATTGTACCCTTGTAGCCATCCGTCATCTTACTACTTTGTATCAAAGACTCGCCAGGAGCAATCTCCTTGTCAAGCATCAGATACAATGCCTGTGACCAGCCCAGATTGATTATGATACCAGGTATTACCATAAAGAAATAAGCTGGAATCAATGACATGCCTTTCAGTCCGAGCAAAGTGAAATACTCACCCATGTACTTCCTGTACTTACCGTCAAAGATAAACGTACCACTGGGCACCTCTTGTCTATTGCCAAGAACTATCGGCAAAGTCTGTATAGCAATAAGTGTTCCAACGTTCAAATATGGTATCCAGCATGTCAGACCAAAAAGAATATAAGCCAAAAAGATGGTTCCGAAATTAGAGAAACCTATCTGCATACCTTCTGACAGTACCCCTCCAACTGTAATCTTCTGCGGCGGCACTGGCTGGTAGTAAGGTTGTTGATACGGTCCTTGCTGGTACTGCTGCTGATATCCACCTTGCTGATACTGCTGCCCCTGCTGCTGATAGTTACCTTGCTGGTACTGTTGACCCTGCTGTTGGTAGCCACCTTGCTGGTACTGCTGACCCTGCTGCTGATAACCACCCTGCTGGTACTGCTGACCTTGCTGCTGGTAATTATCTTGCTGCTGGGCACTCTGCTGATATGAGTTTTGCTGCGTTTCCTGTTGCGCAGATTGTGTATTACTATCAAACCAATAACCGCAGAAACGGCATTTTTTCGCAACTGATTTAACATATTGTCCGCATTGGGGACATCTTTTCATTTCTTCCATGATATACTATTTTAAGAATTAATAAACGGGATCTAAACGGAAACTATGACCATTGCCGGAATGGCGACGAGGTCTTGGTGGTGGCGGTGGAGCATCGTAGTAGTCATCATAATAGTCATCCCTACGATACCTTTGTTGCTTTTTCTTCTTAGGCTGCGTCACTTTCTGCTGTTTTTTAGCTTTAGCTTTCTTAGCTGATGCAGCTGCCTCTTCTTCAAGATAAGCATCATCGTAATTGTCTTCGTTGTCGTTTGCAGAGACATCTTCCGATTTAGACTCCGACTTGTCATTAACATTATCTGTCGCATCGTTTTCTGACTTGTCTTTTGATATGTCATCTGCTTCTGACTTGTCATCATACTCTGACTTGTCATCGTTTAATGATTTGTCGTCAGAGGTATCATCTTTAGAGACATCGATGGAATCGACCTTTTCTATGGTTGTTACCGGAGTTTTATGACGGCTGCCGAAGAATGCCTTGTAGGCGAAATAACCGCCAACAGCTAATGCGGCAATGGCAAAAAGGACACCGATGAAGATTAGAGTCGCCTTACTTGAGCTTCCTTTATCCGACTGGGGAGGAATACTCTGTGGCTCTGGTTCTGCCTGAACAAGCGGCTCTGCCGATTGAGGGATTGTTTGTTCAATAACCGGCTCAACTACCGGAGGTTCCGGGATTACTGGAGGTTCCGGCACAACTGGTGCAACAGGCTCTACTACCGGAGGTTCCGGAGTTACCGGAGATTCCGGCACAACTGGTGCAACGGACTCAACTACCGGAGGTTCCGGGATTGCCGGAGATTCCGGCACAACTGGTGCAACAGGCTCAACCACCGGAGGTTCCGG
>CAJOPT010000087.1 GCA_905236455.1 uncultured Prevotella sp.
CATCAATGTGAATGCGGAGAATGGAACCTTTACAATATCAACCCCAACAGGCACATATTTAGGTACAGACGGTACTACTGTTAATAATATACAAGCCGGTTTCTTACCTCCGGGATGTTCCATAAAATACACAACAGGTGACGGGACACAGGACGCACCGACAGCGACCACAGGAAACGATTATGATGCATCAAATCCTCCAGCTATTACTAACTTTACGAATGTGAAGGCTGTAGTTGTCGGTTATGGAATGGTGCTAAGCCAAGTTGCCAGTACAACAGTAAAATGTACCCCTCCTGACATATCGTATGACAATGTCAGCACGGTGACGATAACTCCTACCACAGAGGGGTCAACTATTTATTATACGACAGATGCAAACGGAACACCTTCAACACTATATGAATCCCCGATTTCAGTTACAGGTGGAGAGACCATCAAGGCTATAGCAAGAAAATCTGGTTGTCTCGATTCAGAAGTGATAACATATACGGTCCGTCAAAAGTGTGCTACACCTACCATCAGCATTACATATAATAATAATGGTACGGCTACTGTGAGCATTACGAATAATGACACGAATGGGGCCTCTGTCTATTATACAACTGATGGCTCAGTACCGACAAGTGGGTCTTCTCCTTATTCTGCATCCTTTAATGTTACGTCTGGCATGACTGTTAAGGCTGTTGCCGTAAATACTGGTTATAATAACTCTAACCCAGCAGAGGAAACAGTTGTACAAGTCGCTACCCCTGTCATCGCCATTGTAAATAATGAAATCACAATTACATGCGGTACAGAAGGTGCGACTATCTATTACAAAGTTGATGATGGTGATTTTACAGTATATTCGGATGCATTAGGCATTTCAGATAATGTTTCTGGTCATACGATTACTGCATACGCCACAAAAAGCAGCATGGTTAAATCTGCGAATGCGGTAGCAACGGCAAGCGAGACGAAGCTGACATTACCCACTCCAACAATACAGGTTCTTGCATCTCCTAATGGAGAGAATAAGAATGTCATATTCAGTATTTCCCCCGCAATAGCTGGCGTTACATATAAATATACCTTAGACGGAACTGATCCGAGTGAAAGCAACGGTACTGTGTGCTCTGGATCCTTCACTTTGGCTGCTCCGGCCAAAGTCAAGGTTATCGCCATACATTCGAATTATGTTACTTCCAATGTGGCATCCTCAACTTCCTATGTCATTCCTACCAATTTGCCTTTACTTATTCAGAGTCAGAACAATGCTTGGAACGGCACGGACTTTCATTTCTACATGATTCCTGGTGATGTCGACAACAACAACGTTACGAGAGTAAATACTACATCACTCTTCCGTCCCTCTATGGAGTGGCATTTTGAAAGTGCAGGCGTGGAGGATGGAGTACAGTTCTATTACATCGTTAATAATTCTGCTAAAGACAACGAAAATAACCCATATTATCTTTGCTGGGATGGGACCAATGTTTGTATGTTAATATACGATTCTAGCGATGCATACAAATTCAAGTTCAAAATCGTAGAATCAGCGACAGCTGGCTCGTTCAATATTATTCCTTATGCACAGCGCAATGCATCTGGTAATACTAATCGATTTGTGAATAAGGACACACATAATGCTAATGCAAATCCGATTAACTTGGCCAATAATGGTAACACGAATAATACCCGTTGGAAATTTGTTGCATCCAGTGCTCTTGACAAGACAGTTCCATTCACAGTCTCAAACGCAACAAACGGTACGGTATACTATAAGCTATCAACCGAAGCGACATCTACAGCTTATGTCACTCCAGCAACAACGCCTACGGGTTACGTAACCACATCAACGGCACCATCTGCCTCTACTCACCAAGACTGGTATATTGAGCAGGTGAACACAACGACTACTGATGATGACTGGCTGACCTACTACTATATCCGCAATGCAACAACCAATGAATATCTGTACTACAATGAGTCTGCGAATAACCAGAATGCATTTGAAATGAGAAGCCGCATTGAAGGTGATGCAGATTGCTATCAGTTTGCCATGGCACGCGCTGCAACTCAAGACAGATGGTTCATCGTTCCGAAAAAGAAGATTGGCACCACCCTCAACAATATCTGGACAATCTATCGAGACAACAACAACGCCTTGAAGTTACAGGCCACTAGAAACAATACCAGTACCATGTGGCAGTTTACCAATAGTACGCTCACACTTGCACCACCCATTATAGAGTTTGACCCCAACGATGGTAAATTCAAACTCTCATGTAGCACCGACAATGTGACGTATCGCTACACAACAGGTGATGGCACTCAGGCAGATCCTACCGCTGATTCTGGTACAGAATATACGGCAGACGGGATTGAGCCCGGAGCCTTTACTGAGATCAAAGCTGTTGCCATCAAGAATAGTACAGCCTCTGACGTGACAACTTATCATGCGGCAGTTCTTCCCACATCTACATCTGTAGATCGTCCATATCGCATACAGAATGCGGATTGTAGCTACTTCTACTTACAGCCAAGAGAAACCGGAAACGTGAAGACGAACACCAGCAGTCTGGCACGACCAAACTCTGCATGGCGCTTTGAGGATGCTGGACATAGAGGAGGAACACAACTCTATCGTATTTATGTGAAGGAGAGCGAAACTAACAATTCCTATCTGTATTATAATAGTAGTACAAACGTATGTATGAAGAGTCAAACCGAATATGAAGCAAACACAAACGACTTCGGTTTCTTGTTCTATCTTAGACCTTATTACGAAGGAGGAACTACCCTTGATGGTTATTATGTTATCCCTAGCAACGATGCAACGGTAAGAAGTATTAGCAAGAATACCTCTTCTGGTAATAATAATGAGGGAGATATTTTTGCACAAAACATAAGTTCAGCAGATTACAAAATGGCTCGTTGGAACTTCATTCCGCAAGTAGATTGGGGATTGCCAGAAACAATTCCGACATCGGTACTTCAGGTTTCTGACGACAATGCAACCTACTATTACAAAATACGCAATTATAACGATACGGGTTATTACATCATTCCACCTACTGGGACAACTGGTAATGCCGCTTATGTGAGCACCTCGAATGCCACCACAGACAATAACAACATGGCATGGGTGTTCAGAATTGCAGATCAGGATGCCTGGTTGAATTATTATCACATCAGAAATGCTTTGACAGGTGAGTATTTGTATTTTAACGGAGATCCTACAGTCACTAACAACAACACGGCCTTTATCACGAAGGACAAGCCAGCAGCAAGTGCCAGCGATACAGAGAAAGACAGGTATCAGTTTATTATTGCTAAGACTACCGATACAGCGAACGATGGAACCGGTCCGTATTACTACATCGTACCAAAACCCCTGAAAGACTTAGCACAGCAGAGCTTCAACTCACTTTACAGAGATGGTGGCAATCCACTGAAAACAAAAGCAGACAGATCCAACAATAAAATCAAATGGACGTTCGAATTTATTGAAACCCTCTTCTGTATGCCTCCAAAGATTATGTTGGATGAAGAAGGCCATATCGATATCGTTGCTACCACCAATGCATCAACGGTGTACTACAAGCAAGACGATGCAACCGACTACTCAACCTATAGCTCTCTGTTGCAGATGTCAGAAGGAAGCAAGACGACAATCACGGCAAAGGCTATTTTGTATCCTGGACAGGAACCAGAGTATCCATCCTCTGAGATTGAAAAGATTGTGATATATCAGCCAACAATTACATTGAGTCAAGAAAGCTATTCATACGATGGTCTTGCTCATACACCTACAGTCAGCAGAGTAATGCTTGGTGAAGAAGATATCACGGACAAGTGCATCGTCACCTATGAGAATAACGTAACTCCAGGCACAGCTACTGTAATTATCTCTTCAAACGATGACGATTATGTCATCTATGGTTCAACAACTTTCACCATTGAGTCTGTGGGTTTGATTGTTGCTGTAGATAACATCACAAAGGAATATGGTGACGCAGACCCTGTCTTAACCTATACACCGACAGGATTGGGTGTTGGAGACGAACTGACCGTCAATATAGAACGTGAAACCGGCGAAGGCATAGGTTCTTATGGTATCTCATTCGTGAAAGTGGGAACCACTGACAATGTTGACTATACACTCCAAAGAAGTGGTCAGGACGTGAGCGGAGATTATTCTTCCATCACATTTAAGGACGGAATACTTTATATTGTTCCGAAGAACATCGGTGATGGTATCGTGCCCGCAGAGGGAATCAGTATCAACCTGACGAAAGAAGGTACAGCGACGGAATATAGCCCTACACTCACACATCTGAAGGCGGGAGATACGAATCCAACATCATTGGTTCTAAACACAGACTTCACTGTGGGTGAGCCAACCGTGGTTAGGGATGATAAGATATGGACTGCGAAAGGCAAAGGCCATTACACCAATGCAGCACAGGTTGCATACATCACCCCTCCTTTCATACAGAATCAAGGAGTTACACCAGATGAGTACATCGCGGGTTATATGGCTACAATAGACTGGACGCCAATAACAACAGGCACTAATACTTGGATACTGACATCTGTCAATCCTTCGGTCAACATCGTGACAGCAGTACCTGTAGACTACCTACCAAAGGATGTTCCTGTGTTGTTGACAGCTGCAAGCAATTTAGAGCGTATCATCGTATCGCCCAAGAGTCATGCGGTAGCCTCTATCTCCAGCGCTGACCGAAACAGGAACCTGCTTAAGCGAGTGCCTTCGGGAGGCCTCACCGTGCAACCCGCACAGGTATATGTGTTCTACAACAAAGCAGATGTTGGCACAGGTGAGTTCGTCCTCACCCTGGGAGGTACCCTGTCAGAAGGCTGTTATTATATAGAAAATCCAAACTATTCTCCGACAGGCACCACTAGCGGTGCTCCTCGTCGACTGAAGATTCAGTGGGGAGAGGCTACGGGAATAGATAATGCAGAATGCACAATGCATAATGCACAATCGGATGCATGGTACACCATTGATGGAAGAAAGTTCAATGGGAAGCCACAGGAGAGAGGGTTGTATATCAATGGAGGGAAGAAAATGATGGTTAAGTAAGAGCAGAGTCGAACTTGTTCGAGCTATGCCGAGCGATAATGATTTGGGCGAAAACCAAAGTGATGGTGAAGTAAGTTGAAAATTGAAAAATGCGTTTGAGCGAGAGCAGAGATATGCTTGCATAAGCTATGCCGAGCGTGAGCATTTTGGACGAAGTCAAAGTTGAAAGTTAGACGCTAGACTTAAGTAAGTTGAAAGTTGAAAATTGAAAGTTGAAAAATTGCGGTTGAACCACTGAGAACAACAAAAAGATAAAACAAAGAACGATATAAACAAAACAAGATATGAGAACTGGAAAGTATATTGTTGATATGCACAAAAGTACAGAGGAAACACAATCGATAAAGCGGATGATGCGCTTTGTCGTGATGATGTTATTGATGATGTGTTTTGGAGTGGGTGAAGTGTGGGCACAGGTTACTGCTATAGAGCCTACCAATATCATCATTAATGGTGGAACTAAGAATGGGGATATTTACACCATTAAGGATGGTAATACCAACACGGGTACTATCAGTGTTAGTGTTAGTGGGCGAGAGGTAACTTTGGTTGTTACTCCTGCTGCGAACTACTCAACCAAGACGGACTTGATTACAGTGGAGAAGATGGTGAGCACCTTCGCACCTCGTCGTGCTCCTGAATTGGCTGATTTGATTTCTGGAACTATGTATACTCATGGAGCAGAGAGAATAGATGCAAACATAATAAACAAAATAGAAAACCCCAACTCTGCAGATTATGTCTTTACTGTTCTCAATAATTATGATGGCGCTTATGTCACGGTTACATTCGTGAAAGAAGAAACTAATGTTACCTTGATTTCAAGTCTCAGTGAAATTCCTGCAAATGCGACAGGCTATTATAAACTGACAAGAGACATTGTTGCCTCAAGTCATACTTCTATCAGTGGCTTCCAAGGCACACTCGATGGAGATTTACACAAGATTATCAATCTTTCTGCACCCTTATTCAACACCATCTCTGAAAATGGAAAGGTGAAGAACTTGATGCTGGACAATGTGAATATCACAAGCGGCACAGACGGAAAAGTCGGTGCTATTTGCTGTGAAGCAACAGGCAACAGCCGCATCTTCAACTGCGGTATCCTTGCCACAAACAGCACATTAGATGCTGAGGGCATTTTTGCAACCAGCAGCAGTTCAGTAAGTGGATCCAGCACAGATGTTGTGGGCGGCTTGGTTGGAGAGTTGAGTGGTACTGCTCGCGTTATTAACTGTTTCAGTTATGCGAATATCACTGGAGGTGCTAAAGTTGGCGGTATTGTGGGTAATAATACCGAGACTACTACTGCAGCATCTGCTGATGACCTCAAGACCATGGTGATGAACTGTATGTTCTATGGAGATATTGATGAAGGATGTACCTCTAAAGCACCTATCTATAATGGTACGATTATCACTAATGACGGTGATGCGAATGGTGTGAATAATTTTAACTATTTCTGGTCAGGTGCTTCATACGTTAAAAATAAACAAATTGATGTCTATAACTGTGCCCTCTCTGCTGAAACTCGATTCTTACAGCGCTTTGAGTTCTTCCGCAACCTGCTGAACAGTAACCGCGAATTAGCCGCTTGGTGGGCAACAGACAACATAGCAAACAAGGATGAAATGATGAAGTGGGTGCTGGAACCCAATCAGATAGGTACTGCTACACCCTTCCCAATTCTCAAGACTCCAGGTAAATATTATTCTGTTGTAAACTATGATGCTGACCATGCTGAAGAGATAGATGCAAATAATAAACACCGCAACGAAGGACGTAAGCTGACCAGTATGGGTGGCACAGGAGCAAACGCAGGAAAGTTGGCCGTCACGATTCAAATGGGTAATGGTGCGGTATACAACCATCCAACAGGTGCTGCAATAACACTTAAAGAAGGAGAAACAGAAAAGACGATTTACCTCGTCATCACCGATAAGGACACGGCTCACTACAACTTCAACTACGGAAAGGTGCAGTTGCCATATTACAATGATTATGGTACCAACAACTACACAGGCAACCGTGTTGTAACGGGATGGAAGATTGTCAGCATCACCGGTGGCACAACTGGAAGTTACTCTACTGGTGCGGATGATGTTACTTATAATGAAAGCGGCGAATTGACTGCCACACCCTATAACTTTGCTGACCGCAAATGTACAAACAAGGATCTCTACGATGGAACGGGTGAGGGTAAGCCTGGTAGCGACCGCGTATTCAATCAAGGAGCTTACTGGGATGTGCCCGATGGGGTGACAGCTATCACCATAGAGCCTTATTGGGGCAAGGCAGTTTATTTGGCTGACGCGCATTGGGATGTGGTCTATAAGAATGGTGAAGGAACTGATACCAAGCAAGCAGGATCTACAGAAGACGCCATGACTACTGCCGTCAATGTGCTTAACGTGGGTGGAGGTGAAGGTGTACGCTATAATAATAGCTCAACTTTCAACGGCCAGGTCGTTTTCACCTTCATTGAAGATGCTATTTCAAGTTCGAAAGATAACGGACTTTTTAAGGGAGTCACTGGGACTCCGGCGAATCAAACTGTTTATGATTATGCCGTTGTACTTGTGGGCAATTATCACCATACTACTACCCCCAATGCAGATAATTCCAAGCCGTATACAGTTACCTCTGTTGACCTTGATGGTGACAATGAGCCGGACTATTCTCTCATGCTTCGTTTTAACGGTCGTTTAGGTTTCCATCCCGTGAGATACGATTTCCTGAACATAATAGGTCTCGGTATGGCCCAGAAGACCACTGAGGGTACAGGTTCCTACAACCTGGGTATCATGCAGCCAAAATATTGGTTCGAGGTGACCAACACTGCCCTTTTCCGTGTCACTCAGTTTGAGTATAGTCCATCTGGTCGTGCTAAGAAGCCTATCATTCTCCAAGGCGGTGTCATTGAGCAATGGGTTACTCAACAACAGAATGCTGGCGACCTTGTAGAATATTTCCATGTGGGTGGTAACGTATGGTTCAAGGAGTTCCATCGCGGTAGTCACCAGGACTATGAAGGGAAAAACACTCCTCACCCACCCGTTTCTGTTACAGGTGGCGACTTTGACAAGTTCTATCTAACTGGCCTTTATCAGTCGCAAGCTGCCATCTACGATGACAATGCAGAATGTTATATCAGCGGTGGTCGGTTTGGAGAAGTGGCAGGTGCTGGTATGGAGGGTATCGGAACCTCCGTCGGAAAGGGTAATGTCACCTGGATTATTGATCACGCTGATATTAAGGAATTCTATGGCGGCGGTATTAACTACGACAAGCCGGTGTATGGTAACATCCATACGATTATCAGGAACAGCTTTGTGACTCAGTTTTGTGGTGGACCTAAGTTCGGTGACATGGAGAGTGGACGCACCGTGAAGACCGTTGCAGAGCATTGTACATTCGGCACATACTTTGGTGCCGGATATGGCGGTAATGCGTACAACCGTTATGCACCAGCTAACCAAACTGCTGTGATGAATCCCAACCCTACTTGGAACAATTGGGTATTACAACAATATAAGCAAGAATACAACCCTACTTATAAAGGAGTTTCCACCCAGATTGACTATCAGTTCATACCTCAGTCTAATAATTTTAATAACGTTGCCCGTTTGTTCGTTGACTTTGTAGGTTTCTCATTGGCAACTACTCATAATGTGACTTCGGAACTGACTGGTTGTAAAGTGTTAGGTAACTTCTATGGTGGCGGTAGCCTTGGAAAAGTTGAGGGAAATGCCACATCTACCCTCGATGGTTGCACAGTCAACGGTAGTGTGTTCGCTGCAGGTTATTCTGCTTCTACACCTACAGTTGAGGTAATGCCTACGCAGTTTATTACTGAGCCGTACTACGATGAACAGTTGGGTTCGTTTGTGGCCGGAGTTGTTCCGTCTAAAACAACCACTACTCCAACGGTTACATATACATGGAGACACCGTGATATCGTCAACTCAACGGCAACAGCTATTGATAAGACCAACCACATCCTGTATACCAGCGAAGACCTTACTACCCTTGGTACAGTAACCGGTAATGCAACGCTTAACATCACTGGTACAACCACTGTTGCAGGAAGTGTTTATGGTGGTGGTGAAGAGTCTAACGTAGAAGGAAACACCGAAGTATCCATGAGTGGCGGTACGGTGAATGGTAACGTCTATGGTGGTGGTAAAGGTGAAGCTGATGAATTCACGTGCGCAAAGGCCATGGTGGGAGTAGTTGACGATGGCGTAACAGAAACAACCGAAAACGGAAAAACAATCTACACGCTGAAAGATGGCGGAACGTCTGTCAGCATCAGCAACGGAAGGGTGAAAGGTAACGTGTATGGTGGTGGTGAAGTAGGACGTGTGGAAAAGAACACGGAAGTGGAGATAGGATCTGCAACAGGAACTAGTGAGCCTATTATCGAAGGTAACGTATTCGGTGCAGGTGCGGGTCTTGATACGCATGGCTATTCAGCTTTGGTGCGTGGAAACAGTACTGTTACCATTCAAGGCTCTGCAGAGATATGGAAGAACGTATATGGAGGCGGAGAAAAAGCTTCAGTGGGTAGATATAAAGTTAAGACTCCTGCGAATGAAGGAGATGCTGATGTACCAGAGTCATTGCCTTATGGAATGCCTGCGGTATTAAAAGCAGGTGGTACATGTACTGTCAATATTCAAGGCAGTGCTAAGGTGGGCACACTTGACGATGATGATAATCTTGTTGAGGGTACTGGAAACGTATTCGGTGCAGGTAAGGGAGTTAATCCTCATGAGGTAACTTATGCTTATGAAGATGATGAGCATAAGCCCAAACGTATGATTGCTGATAACAGTTGGGAATACTTTGTTGACGAGACTGCATTTCTGCAATATATAGAAACCTTAGCATTATCCGCAGCGACCGATGTTATCATTGGTGGAAAGAGAGAGACAACAGGGGAGTCGGAAGGAAACATCACAACTTCGGAAGGAAGTCCGGCTATCAAGGGTTCTGTCTTTGGTGGTAGCGAGAATGGATTCGTGTATCATGGTACTGAGGTAAACATAAAGAAGGGTACGATTAACGGTGATGTCTTTGGTGGTGGTAAGGGTCTGGCTACTTTTGCAGAAGCTGGGCGAGTGAGAGAGAACACCAAGGTCACGATGAGTGATGGTACTGTGAAAGGTAACGTCTATGGCGGTGGTAGCTTAGGCGATGTAGGAAGAATCAACAAGACGCTAACTGGTTACAATTATAAATGGACTGATGATGCAGTAAGCAATAACGATGCTGCCAATACGACTTACGCATATAATAACACCGGTCTTTGTGAGGTAGAAATCAATGGTGGTACGATAGGTACTGACAATGATAATACCACGGGCCACGTATTCGGAGCCGGTAAAGGTCTCGCTGACACATTCTATTGTGAAAAAGCCATGGTGTATACGACAGATGTCAGCGTCACCGCTGGAACCGTGAAAGGAAACATCTATGGTGGTGGTCAGTTAGGTCGTGTGGAAGATAACACGGTGGTGACGATAGGAACAGAAAACGAAACAACTGGAAGCAAGAAACCAGACATCAAGGGTGGTGTATTCGGTGCTGGTGCAGGCGTAGCTACGCATGGCTACTCAGCATTGGTTCGAGGAAATAGTACAGTTACCGTTCAGGGTAAAGCAGAGATTGAGAAGAACGTTTATGGTGGTGGTGAGATTGCCTCGGTTGGACGATTCAGAGTAGAGAATTCATTACCGAAAGAACCGCTTAGTGGAGGTACATGTACAGTTACCATCAAAGGCGATGCTAAAGTCGGTACAGGGAGCGATGGAGGCAGTGTTTATGGCGCTTGTAAGGGTGTTGAGCCTGATTATACGAACAGCGGTAGTGCCGGGCATGTCATCAATACAGGTGCTAGTGTAGAATTTGATGACGAGGACGATTACCTTGCGTTCTTGCAGACGCTTGCATTAACCAGCAATACCAATGTGACCATCAATGGAAACGCTTCCGTCAATGGTTCTGTCTTTGGTGGTGGCCGCAGAGGTATCACCTTAGGTGATGTGACAGTCAACATGACCGGTGGTACGGTGAACCAAGATGTATATGGCGGCGGTGCATTGGCGAATACGAATACGGGTAACTGGAACGACGACTATGGTTCGGTCGCTGGAATAACAGCCAATACAACTGATGTAAAAGGATATTATACCCGCACCGGTGCTGGAACAACGGAATCTCCTTATGTATATACAAAAATCGAGACTAGTACGACGGCTGCTGAGAATACGACGTATTATTCTAAAGATTCATGGGCACATGCCACACTGAAGTCTGAACAGTACAAGACCTTCGTCAATATCCTTGGTGGAAAGGTGGTAAACAATGTGTATGGTGGAGGACTGGGTGATGCTTCTACCCCAGCCTATGTCTGGGGAGATGTGAAGGTGAACCTGAATGGATTGGAGAAAGCATATTATGACGCAAACTCTACCACATTTAGTTCAATTTTGGCCAAGATTGATGCAGATGCCACTAATAGTGACTATATGGTTCCTTCAAGTTCCAAGGGAGCGATTGTCGGCCGTATCTTTGGATGTAACAACTTGAACGGAACGCCAAAGGGTAAGGTCAGAGTACATGTATTCGCTACACAGAATGTAAATACAAACACTATTGCCAAAACAGACAAGTATGCTCACCCTGTACAAGGAGAAAACGATACAGAAAACTCGAAAGAGACCTCTGCACAATATCTGCAACGACTGATTAATGCAGCTCATGTTGATGGAGACAAGACAAAAGCCTTGTTACCGGGAATTACTGAAACTGTTATAACCACAGCGCAAGCAACTCATGATGCGGACAATCCTGCTGCTACAGAAGAACAATTGAATGAAGCCATTTCAAATGTTCAACAAGAACTGATGAAGCTGTATGACGTAGAGGCTGTTTATGGTGGAGGTAACCAGGCAGAGTATTATCCTGTTGATGCTGATTCTGAGACGGAGGCGGTTAAGAATGCTGCACGTACAGAA
>CAJOPT010000088.1 GCA_905236455.1 uncultured Prevotella sp.
CTTTGAAGGGTGCCCGGTGGGACTCGAACCCACGACATTCAGAACCACAATCTGACGCTCTAACCAACTGAACTACGGGCACCATTTATGCACTTCCTCAGTCTAAAACTGAAAAGCGGTTGCAAAGGTACGTGATTTATTCGAGATTGCCAAATAAATCACGCACTTTTTTGAAAAATCAATTAGTTTTCTCTGCAGGAGCTTGTTTCCCGTCTGCTTTAGGTGCGGCAGCTTTCTGTGCGTCTTTTGCAGGCGCCTCTTGCTTTTGCTGGCTTGCTCCGAAGTTAGGCAATGTGTTTGGATTGGTTGCGCTTCCTTCTGTAGCAGCTTTCTCTATTACACTGGCATCAGTGTTTGCAGTAGGTGCTACGTGTGCGCAGATAATGCTACATACTACCATTGTGATGGCAAGCCCCCATGTTGCCTTTTCTATGAAGTCAGTAGTTTTTCTGACACCCATAATTTGGTTTGAGGATGAGAAGTTGGAAGCGAGACCTCCACCTTTAGATTCTTGAATCAGTACGATGCCAATCATTAGGATGGCAGCGAAGACAATTAAAATTACAAATAACGTGTAAATTCCCATTTTTCTATTTATTTTTTGTTATTATTCATTATCAATTTCTCTAAAAATCGAATTTGGTCTGCAAAGTAACGATTTTTTTTCGGATAAACCAAATTTAATCGCTTAATAATTTCCAAAGCCTTCGAATATCTGCCTTGTTTGATGTAAATTCGGGCTAAAGTTTCTGTAAAGTACCCTGTTTCGTCCTCATTGTCAGTATCTTTATTTTGGTCTTCTATCTCTGGTATGAATTCAGGGTCTTCTTTTAGATCAAAATTGCCACCCTCCTTGAAGATGAAGTTATCGATAAGGTCTTGTCCTCTCATGTGAGGTGTTTTGTCAGTTTGTTCCTTTTCTTCCTCTTTCTCCAGTTCCAGAAGGTATGCGACGTAGTCAACTGTTGGTAGCGGTTGACTTTTAGACGATGATTTATTTGACCTCCGCCCCGGACGGCGGTCTACAGTGGCATTGGCAGGTGCAGGCTTGTCTTTTTCCTTTTTCTCCGAAGTGTCTTCTGGTATGGAGTCAAGGAAGTTGTCGATTAAAGCCACGGTACGGTTCTTGTCTTCATTTTCCTCCTTTTTATTTTGCGGAGTTGTTTCCTTGGCTTTTTTCTGAAGTTCATAATGTGCGGCTTCTACAAGTTGGAATAGTGTGTTACGGTCTTGTATATATATAGCAGCTTTTCTAAGTTCTTTGTCGAATGAAGAGTCATGCATCAGGTATAAGTTTCTGAGCAGCAATAACCTTGCAGGCTGAAAGTAGGGATAAAGTGCAAGTATACCCCGGAGATCGTAAAGGGTCTCCTTGTTCATTGTCTCGGGATGTTTTATGAGTTGCGCCAGATCCATTTCTATTATACCTTAAAAATAAATGGTGTTACCAGTTTGCTACAGTCTCATTGAATATCTGTCCAACGATGTCGTCAACCATTTCCTGTACGAGCTGTTCTTGTACGGAATTTAGACTAAGTGCCGAGTCATATACTTTTGATGACGTAAACTGTTTCTCAAAATCCTCGGAGTGGTTTACATTATTAGTAAATCTTACGTTAACGGTCATAGACAATTCTACTTGTGCGGAGTATCCTTCGGATGACACTGCTTTATTGCGTTGCTGGTATTGTGTAATCTCACCTTCAAGTTTCAAGTCACCGTTTCGTCTCACCTGTGCCAATTTAGTGTTCCGGGCGAAGATATCTCTAAGTCCTTCATTGAACATAGGCTCCATACGTCCCCATACGTATGTTGCCCTAATAGGGAACTGGTCAATTTGTATGGTCTTGATTTTACTGTAATCAATACTTGCGCCATTGAACTTGTAGCTTACAGAACAGGATATAAACGTTAGTACCAGCACAAACAAGCATAATGCCATATTACGTTTTGTGCCTGCTAACCTGAGATTTCTCTTCTGCTGTTTAGACCTTGTCATATCGTTCATCCTAATTATTGTTATTCCCTTTTTGTCCTTTTTGAGTCAAGACCGTATTGGCTTATTTTCCTGTATAGTGTGCGGTCGGAGATTCCGAGCTCTGCTGCTGCCTTTTTACGGTTGCCTCCGTTGCGTTCAAGAGCCTTCTCTAACATTTGCTTTCCTAAGTCGTCAAGGTTCAGGCTTTCCTGCTCTGATATCTCCTCGGCAAAAGCATATTCCGGTTTCTGAATGTTGTGTTCCTGTCTGTTTATTGCTGTCGGAAGATTCTCCGTAGGCATTGCCTGATAGGTCTTTGAGAATGCCGTTGCCCCGTTGATGTCACGCACCTCTTCCATTTGTTTGCGTACGCTATTAAGCTCTCTTCTCAAATCCCCAACGTTTCCTCTCAGTTCCAGCAGGATTTTGTAAAGCATCTCCCTCTCATTCTCATACGAATGGCTGTCGCTGTGTTGTATTACTGCCAGCTGGGTACTCTCCACATCATCTGGTATGAAGTTATGAAGAGTCTCGGCATCGATCTCTCTCTTAGGTGACAATACCGACAACTGCTCTGTTATGTTCTTCAGCTGACGTACGTTGCCAGGCCATTTGTAACGGAGCATCACCTCCTTGGCATCTTCTGTAAGCGTTATCTTTGGCAAATGGAACTTCTCGGCGGTTTTCAGTGCAAACAGGCGGAAAAGTAGTATGACGTCCTCCCCACGGTCACGTAATGGGGGCATCTGTATTGGTATTGTGTTGAGGCGATAGTACAGGTCTTCCCTGAATCGTCTTTCACTAATGGCCTTTTGCATATTGACATTGGTAGCTGCGACGATGCGAACGTCAGTCTTGCGAATCTCGGTACCTCCAACACGTATGTACTCACCTGTCTCCAATACCCTGAGCAGTCGTGCTTGTGTCGCTAAGGGCAATTCACCTACCTCGTCAAGGAAAATAGTTCCTTTGTTGGCAATGCCAAAATAGCCTTCGCTTTTCTCCACTGCTCCTGTAAAAGACCCTTTTTCGTGTCCGAAGAGCTCACTGTCGATGGTTCCTTCAGGAATCGAGCCACAGTTTATGGCGAAATATTTCTCCCTTCTCCTCGGCGAGTTGTCGTGAATAACACGTGGTATGATCTCTTTTCCCACACCGCTTTCGCCGATAATAAGCACACTTAAATCTGTCGGTGCCACTTGTAATGCGACATCGAGAGCGCGGTTTAATCCACTGTCGTTTCCAACGATACTGTATCGTTGTTTTATTTTCTGTATTTCAGTTGTGTTCATAATGAGCTGACAAAATTACATATTTTATTTTAATTATCTGCAATTATGGCAGAAAAACTTTTTATTTTATTATCTTTGCAATCTCTTTCCATGCAAAGCGCATGGCATGATTTTTGGTAATGTGAAAATATAGTTATATCGATATGGCAATAAGGAAATGGATTGGGGGCGTATTAGGATGGATTGCAAGTGGTGGCAGCATACTTGGAGCCCTTGCGGGGTATTGTATTGGGTCTTTGCTTGATGATGCTTTCGATAGTCAGGATAATAGTGGAGGCGGTTCTGGCAGGACTGACGATGCATATTCCAACGACACGTATGAGGGAGCGCGCAATTCCTTCTTGTTTTCTATGTTGGCATTGGCTTCCTATATAATCAAGGCCGATGGGAAGATAATGCATTCTGAGATGGAGTTCGTGCGTATGTTCCTGCGCCAGAACTTTGGAGAACAGGCTGTCGTTGAGGGTGAGCAGATCTTATCAAGATTGTTTGAAGAACAGAAGCGGCAAGGTGCCGGAGTCTTCCATGAGACGATACGTAAGTCGTGTGTTGAGATACGTTTCCACATGAACTATAGCATGCGTCTTCAGCTTTTGAGTTTCCTTGTTATGATAGCCAAGGCTGATGGGAATATATCTCCAGAAGAACTCACGGCATTGAAGGAAGTCGCACAGGTGATGGGTGTGTCCTCAGCCGATCTTGAGTCTGTTCTTGCCATGGGCTACTACTCTTATCAGGAACAGCAGTCATATAATAGTAGAGGCTCTCGTGGTGGAGGACGTTATGCTAACTACAATGAGCCAGACGAACTTGCCAATGCATACAAGATATTGGGAATATCTCCTTCCTCTACAGATGATGAGGTGAAGAAAGCTTATCGGCAGATGGCACTTAAACATCATCCAGACCGTGTTGCCACGCTTGGTGACGATGTGCGTAAGGCTTCAGAGAAGAAATTCCAGGAAATAAATCATGCCAAGGATGTGATATATAAGGCTCGTGGATTATGATAATCTATGACATGAACGGGGGCATATCTGATCAAGATGTGCCCCCGTGTCATGTTGTCTTTATTCTTCTGCCGCTTCTGGTACGGCTGGAGCGACAGGCTCCTCAGCCTTCTTAACCGTCTTGCGGATAGCGCGTTTGCGCTTTGGCTTCTCTTCGTTAGATGCAATCTTCACTCCAGCAAGCTCCGGGTCAATCATTATACGTCCACAATACTCGCAGACAATAATCTTTTTGTGCATCTTAATATCAAGCTGTCTCTGTGGCGGAATCTTGTTGAAACATCCACCACAGGCATCACGTTGTACATATACGATTCCGAGTCCGTTGCGTGCGTTCTTGCGAATACGTTTGAAGCTGGTGAGCAGACGTGGCTCGATTTTTGTCTCCAGCTCTTTTGCTTTTTCCTTGAGTCTGTCCTCCTCCTCACGTGTCTCTTGCATAATTTCGTCCAACTCACTCTTCTTCTCGTTGAGATTCTGCTGTCGGTCTTCCATTTGCTCTGTAGCACGGTTCAGGTCTTCTGTCTTTTCTTCGATTCGCGCTGACGCCTCACGTATTTTCTTGTTGCAAAGCTCTATCTCAAGAGTCTGGTACTCTATCTCCTTGCTAAGCATATCATACTCTCGATTGTTCTTTACCTCATTCAACTGTGACTGATACCGCTCTACACTTGCCTTGGCAGTCTCAATCTCACCTTTTTTTATGACAACGGCATTTTGGAACTCGTCAATCTCATTTTTGATTTTCTCAATACGGGTGTTCAGACCTTCAATCTCATCTTCAAGGTCTTGCACCTCAAGAGGCAACTCGCCACGTAAGGCACGCTTCTCGTCGATTGATGACAGTGTCGTCTGCAACATGAAGAGGTTTTTCAGTTTGTCCTCAACAGGTAAATCTTTTGGATCTTTTTTAGCCATAGTTATAAATAAATTATAGGATTTGTGTTTGTCTGTGCAAGACAGCATCTTACACCAGGACACGCATCCTCGATGATTGATTTGAATATTTCGTTTGTATATTGCTCGCTTTGATAGTGCCCAATGACAGCTATCTGTATCTGTTGCTCGTGATCGAAGAAATCGTGATAGTGCATTTCTCCAGTTATAAAAGCGTCGGCACCAGCCTTGATCGCATCGTCAAGCATGAAGGATCCGGCTCCACCACAGACAGCCACACGACAGATGTCTCGTCTAAGCAGCTCATTGGCTTGCACACACTCTACCTTGAATACCTGTTTGATATGTGTGATAAAGTCGCTTGCGCACATAGGTTTACTTAATGACCCGATAACTCCGCTTGCGCCTTCTGTGTCGCCAATTATCTTTCTTTCTCCAAGAAGCTCGATTTTGTCTATTCCAATTTTTTCTGCAATCTTGTAGTTCACACCACCAATAGCATTGTCCATGTTGGTATGCATCGATACGATAACAATATTATTGGTGATGGCTCGAACCACAATCCGTTGCACAAAATCTTCATCAGAAATATGCGACAGCTTGTGGAATATCAGTGGATGATGGCTCACAATAAGGTTGCACCCTTCTTTTATGGCCTCATCAACGATCTTCTCCGTGACATCCAGACACAATAATACCCCTGACACTTCCTGCGTCTCTGTCAATCCGACTTGCAAGCCAGCATTGTCGAAGCTTTCCTGCAAGGGCAGAGGCGCGAATAGTTCAAGGGCATTCACCACTTTACTTATTTTCACGCTGTTTCTATTTAAGCGCTGCAAAGTTACGAAATAAATATTGTATAATCAACTTTTTAATGATTTTTTTGCATTTCCGCTTATTGTTTGATAAATATTTGGCTATTCCAAATAATAGTGGTATCTTTGTACGGAATTAAATCTAAAAATATGAGACAAACAGTTATTCTTAATCCAAGAAGAACCTTATTTATGGCATGCTTAATCTTCGTTGTTTCGCAATTTGGAAGTATGCGGATGCAAATGTGTGCTCAGGAATCGACATTTACAGTTGTAGAATTAAATGTGGAAAACCTGTTTGACACCACTCATGATACTTTGAAAAACGACTGGGAGTTTTTGCCGGAGTCATCTCACCATTGGACTCGTAGCAGATATTGGACGAAACTTAGGAGAATAGGGAAGACAATCCTGTCATGTGGCATGGAGAATGTCGGGCATGATGGCAGTGAGGTGTTGTGCCTGCCAGATTTGGTCGGTTTGTGTGAGGTCGAGAATGACACATGTATACGTGACCTTACAAAACGATCGTTATTACGAAATGCCAGGTATGAATATGTGATGACGGACTCTCCTGACGAGCGTGGCATTGATGTTGCATTATTATATTCACCGTTTTCTTTCAAAATGCTTTCATGGAAGGCTTTGAGGGTTGTTCCGTCGCAAGGAATGAAACCTACACGTGACATCCTTTATGTGTCTGGGGAATTGCTGACGGGCGACACGTTGCATGTCTTTGTATTACATGCCCCCAGTAGGGCACAAGGTGTTCGTGAGACAAACCGCTTCCGTTTGCAAGTAATGAAGTGTATGTGTATGGCTATCGACTCTATACGCAAAGTGAATGGTAGTGTGAAGATCCTTGCCATGGGCGACTTTAACGATGGTGCTGATGCCGCTTCTTTGCATTATGTCTATGGGTATGATATGGTAAATGTCTCAGAAAATACAAAAGGAAGGCATGGTGCATGTGGCACCTATCGATACCAAGGCGAGTGGGGGAGTCTGGACCATATCCTTGTTAGTCGTAATCTTCTTCCTTTTGTAAAGGATTGTCGCATTCATGACGCTCCTTTCTTGCTTGAGGAAGATGAGAAATATGGTGGTGTAAAGCCACGGCGCAATTATTTGGGTCCTCGCTACAATGACGGGTATTCCGACCATTTGCCGTTGGTTCTTAGGTTGGAGTGGCAGAAATGATGTGCCTTTATGTAAAACATAAAGCGGGAAATATGCATTTCTTTTGTCTTGAATCCGTTGATTTCAGAAATTTCTCATGTTTGGTAAAAGAAATTTATTCCTTTTGCACTCACTTACTCGATTTTTTCGTACCTTTGCACTCAGAATAGGAAAAAAGAAAATAGAATAAAGTATGTTCGAAAATCTAAGTGACAGACTTGAACGGTCGTTCAAGATACTGAAAGGTGAGGGAAAAATCACCGAGATTAATGTCGCTGAGACATTGAAAGATGTACGTCGCGCTTTGTTGGATGCAGACGTGAACTATAAAGTAGCAAAGACATTTACAGACACCGTAAAGCAGAAGGCACTGGGTATGAATGTGCTGACAGCGGTGAAACCTGGTCAGCTTATGGTAAAGTTGGTTCATGACGAGCTGGCTGAGCTTATGGGTGGCGAAACGGCAGATTTGAAACTGGAGAATCGCCCGGCCATAATCCTGATGAGCGGTCTGCAAGGTTCTGGTAAGACAACTTTCAGTGGTAAGTTGGCAAATATGCTGAAAACAAAACAGCACAAGAATCCGTTATTGGTAGCCTGTGATGTCTATCGCCCTGCTGCAATCCAGCAGTTACATGTGGTAGGAGAGCAAATAGGTGTACCCGTATATTCTGAACCGGAGAGCAAGAACGTTAACGAAATAGCTGACCATGCTCTGCGTGAGGCAAAGGAGAAAAACTACAATGTGGTTATCATCGATACTGCCGGTCGCTTAGCTGTCGACGAGGAGATGATGAACGAGATAGAAAGTCTGAAAAATCATGTTCATCCAGATGAGACGTTGTTTGTTGTTGACTCTATGACAGGACAGGACGCTGTGAATACGGCCAAGGAGTTCAATGATCGTCTCGATTTTGACGGTGTCGTCCTTACAAAACTTGATGGTGATACTCGTGGTGGTGCGGCTCTTTCCATCCGTACGGTGGTGACGAAGCCTATAAAGTTTATCGGTACAGGTGAGAAGATGGAGGCTATTGATGTTTTCCATCCTTCTCGTATGGCAGACCGTATTCTTGGTATGGGTGACGTCGTGTCGTTGGTTGAGCGTGCGCAGGAGCAGTATGACGAGGAAGAAGCCCGTCGCTTGCAAAAGAAGATTGCAAAGAACCAGTTTGACTTCAATGACTTCATGAACCAGATTCAGCAGATAAAGAAGATGGGAAACCTGAAGGATCTTGCTTCTATGATTCCTGGTGTTGGTAAGGCTATTCGTGACATAGATATTGACGATGATGCCTTTAAGGGTATTGAGGCAATAATACAAAGCATGACTCCGAAGGAGCGTACTCATCCTGAGATCTTGAACACCAGTCGCCGACAGCGTATCGCAAAAGGCTCAGGCACAAATATTCAAGAGGTTAACCGTCTTATAAAGCAGTTTGACCAGACACGCAAGATGATGAAGATGGTGACAGGTGCCAAGATGCCCGGAATGATGGGGCGAATGAAAGGTATGCCAAGGTTTTAGCATCACATAATTCTAATTACCGAAATAAAAAATAACTATGCAACTAATTGACGGAAAAGCTACTGCGACAGCAATAAAGGCGCAGATTGCCGATGAAGTGAAAGAAATTGTGGCTTCAGGTGGCAAGCGCCCTCATCTGGCAGCCGTTCTCGTAGGTCATGATGGTGGCTCAGAGACGTATGTTAAGAATAAAGTTATCGCTTGTGAGCAATGCGGTTTCAAATCCACTCTGATACGTTACGAGGCAGATATTACCGAAGATGAGCTGCTGTCTTGCGTTGACAAGCTAAACAAGGATGATGATGTGGACGGCTTTATTGTTCAGCTCCCATTGCCCAAGCATATAGATGAGCAGAAGGTGATTGAGGCTATTGACTATCGAAAAGATGTAGACGGCTTTCATCCTGTAAATGTCGGTCGTATGGCTATTGGACTGCCATGTTTCATTTCTGCCACTCCTCTTGGAATCCTTACATTGTTGAGGCATTATGGTATTGAGACAAGCGGTAAAAAGTGCGTTGTACTTGGACGTTCGAATATCGTAGGTAAGCCAATGGCTCAGCTTATGATGCAAAAACAATATGGAGATGCTACAGTGACAGTATGCCATAGCCGCTCGAAAGACCTGAAAAAAGAATGTAGTGAGGCTGATATTATTATCGCGGCAATAGGTAAGCCGAATTTTGTCACTGCCGACATGGTGAAAGATGGGGCGGTAATAATTGATGTCGGTACGACAAGAGTACCTGACTCTACACGCAAAAGCGGATTCCGTCTTAATGGTGATGTCAAGTTTGATGAAGTAGCTGCTAAGTGCTCTTTCATCACACCTGTTCCAGGTGGGGTGGGACCAATGACTATTTGCTCATTGATGAAGAACACATTGTCTGCTGGCAAGAAGGAGTTCTATCGATGACAGCTGAGGATTGGTATCAGAAAGGCAATGCCTATCGTAGGAAGAGTGACTGGCAACATGCCATGGATTGCTACTCTGAGGCTATAGCTTTGGATCCTGCATCTCCGGCGGTGGAGGCAAAGAAGATGCTTGAGGATATCTTGAATTTCTATCACAAGGATGCATATAATCCTTAAGCCTTTTATGATGATATTGAAACAGATACTTAAATACAAGATATTATGAGTAAAATGAAAGGTGCCATTGTGGTGAATACCGACAGATGCAAGGGATGTCAGTTGTGCATCGTTGCCTGTCCGCAGGATGTTATCGCCCTGGCGCAAAAGAAAGTGAACGTTCATGGGTATCCGTACGTGGAGCCAGTTGTCCCGGAAAAATGTGTGGGATGCAGCTCCTGTGCAATCGTGTGTCCTGACGGTTGTATCACGGTTTACCGTAAAAAAGTGGAGGATTAACCATGGCAGAACAAGAAGTAAAGTTGATGAAAGGCAACGAGGCGATAGCCTACGCTGCCATCAGATGTGGGGCTGACGGATATTTCGGATACCCGATAACTCCACAGAGTGAGGTGTTGGAGACACTTGCTGCTCTTAAGCCCTGGGAAACTACGGGAATGGTTGTGCTACAGGCTGAAAGTGAGGTCGCTTCAATAAACATGATATATGGTGGTGCAGGCGCAGGTAAGCGTGTGATGACCTCCTCTTCAAGCCCTGGAGTGGCTCTTATGCAGGAGGGAATAGCTTATATGGCTGGTGCCGAGCTTCCTGGTGTTTTGGTAAATGTACAACGTGGCGGACCAGGCTTAGGTACGATACAACCATCTCAGAGCGATTATTTCCAAGCTACCCGCGGTGGTGGTAATGGTGACTATTATGTTATTGTCCTCGCTCCAAACTCTGTTCAGGAGATGGCTGACTTTGTAGACCTTGCCTTCGAACTCGCTTTCAAATACCGTAATCCCGCAATGATTCTCAGTGACGGTGTTATTGGTCAGATGATGGAGAAAGTGGTATTGCCTCCACAAAAGCCTCGTAAGACTGAAGAGGAGATTCGCCGTCTATATCCTTGGGCAACTACAGGTAGGACAAAGGATCGTAAACCAAATATTATTACGTCACTTGAGCTTACATCCGAGGTGATGGAACAACGTAATCTACATCTGCAAGAGAAATATGCAGAGATTCGTGAGAACGAAGTGCGTTATGAAACCCAGCAGTTGGATGATGCGGAATACATGATAGTATCATTCGGAAGTGCTTCCCGTATTGCGGAAAATGCAATAGAGCTTGCACGCGCTGAGGGAATGAAGGTCGGATTGTTCCGCCCGATTACTCTTTGGCCGTTCCCTGAAAAGCAAATCCGTGAGGCTGCTGAAGGAAAGAAAGGCGTACTGGTAGCTGAGATCAATGCCGGACAGATGGTTGAGGATGTTCGCCTTGCCATCAATGGTGCCGTTCCAGTAGCACATTTCGGTCGCTTGGGAGGTATTGTTCCTGAGCCAGAGGAGATAGTACGTGCATTAAAAGAAAAATTGGAGGGTTAATGATGAGTGAACTGAATATCATAAGTCCAGAGAATCTGGTATATAAGAAACCAACGCTGATGAATGACACTCCTATGCATTATTGCCCGGGGTGTTCTCATGGTGTTGTCCATAAGTTGGTCGCAGAAGTGATCGAAGACCTGGGCATGGAAGAGAAAGCTATTGGCGTGAGTCCAGTGGGATGTGCCGTCTTCGCGTATAAGTATTTGGATATCGACTGGTCAGAGGCGGCTCATGGACGGGCACCTGCCGTTGCGACAGCTATAAAGAGGCTATGGCCTGACCGTCTTGTCTTTACCTATCAAGGCGATGGTGACCTGGCTTGTATTGGTACGGCAGAGACAATACATGCTCTGAACCGTGGTGAGAATATCACAATCATCTTTATCAACAACGCGATATATGGTATGACGGGTGGACAGATGGCTCCTACGACTCTGTTAGGACAGAAAACCGCAACGTGCCCGTACGGACGAACTCCAGAGCTCCATGGATATCCGTTGAAGATGACTGAGATTGCCGCACAGCTACAGGGTACTTGTTTCGTATCACGACAGAGTGTGGAAAGCGTAGGCTCTATTCGTAAGGCAAAGAAAGCTATCCGTAAGGCATTTGAGGCTTCTATGTTAGGTAAGGGCTCTTCTCTGGTGGAAATCGTATCAACATGTAACAGTGGTTGGAAGCTCTCGCCAGTGAAAGCCAACCAATGGATGCAGGAGAATATGTTTAAGTTCTATGAGAAAGGTGACCTTAAAGACACTACAGGTCTCTAAAATATCAATGGACAATGCAAAAGAGCTATAGAAGTCAATAGACAATAAAAATGTGACTACGATGAAAACAGAAATAATTATTAGTGGTTTTGGCGGTCAGGGCGTTCTTTCTATGGGAAAGATACTGGCTTATTCTGGTCTTATGGAGAACAAAGAAGTCACCTGGATGCCTGCTTATGGACCTGAGCAGCGTGGTGGTACTGCCAATGTAACGGTTATCGTAAGTGACAACCGTATCTCATCGCCTATTCTCAGTAAGTATGATGTCGCAATAGTGCTAAATCAACCATCGTTGGATAAATTCGAACCGAAGATTAAACCAGGTGGAATATTGATTTATGATGGATATGGAATCGTTAATCCACCTACACGCGCGGACATTAATATATATCGTATAGACGCAATGGACAAGGCGGCAGAAATGAAGAACTCCAAGGTTTTCAATATGATTGTGCTTGGAGGTCTGTTGAAAGTTTGTCCTGTCGTCAGCACCGATGGTCTGAACAAAGCTTTATATAAAAGTTTACCGGAACGCCATCATGGTATGATACCTTTGAACATGGAGGCCGTAGAGGAAGGGATGAAGCTGATTGCAAAGCAGAACGTCTAAAAGATTTAGATATTAAAAAAGAGGCTGACTTTTATCATAAAGGGCAGTCTCTTTTTTTGTTTGTTTGCGAACACAAAACAGGTGTGAATTCTATGAAAAGGTGCTATTTTTGGGCTTTTTTACCTTAAAATCACATGTTTTTACAAAATAATTTGGCTTTTTCGTATTTTTTGCTTTACTTTGCAGCCAATTTAGAGAAGGAAATAAAAATCTCGAGTAAGCGAGTGCAAAAGAAATATATTGATTTTGCCGAGCCAGGAGAGATTTATCCAAAAAAGTTTTTAAGTGTAATTAATTTTTTTAGACATGAAAAAGGTATTAGTACTTTTAGCCGTTGCGACAATGGCAATTTCTGTTTCAGCTCAGACTGTAACAGAGAGCAAAACTTTCGACAATTTTTACATTGGACTTCAGGGTGGTGTAAGCACACGTACTCTTCACAATTCTTGGTTGAATAACCTGAATCCTAATGCAGGTCTCCGTATCGGTCGTTACTTCACTCCAGTATTCGGTCTGGCTGCTGAAGGTAACGCTTACCTTGGATGGAGAGGCAAGGGTGTACACAACATCTACAGCACAGCCGTTAAGACTGTAAATGTAAACTTGCTCGGTACAGTAAACCTCAGCAACTGGTTTGGTGGTTACAAAGGTGAGCCACGTGCCTTCGAGGTATCTGGTCTTTATGGTTTCGGCTGGCTCCACGGATGTGGTACTGAGTCTGAGCGTGGTGGCGCAGATCCATTCAATGGCATGACATCTAAGGCTGCTATCGACTTCGCTTTCAACCTCGGTGCTGCTAAGGCTGTACAGCTTTTCATCGAGCCATCTATCAACTGGGATATGAGCGAGGGTACATTCAAATACAACCTGAACCACTCTTGGGTACAGCTTAACGCTGGTATCGTTTACAAGTTCAAGAACTCTAACGGTACTCATAACTTCACTATCGCTCAGCTCCGCGACCAGGCTGAGATCGACGCTCTCAACGCTGAGATCAACCGTCTGCGCAACCAGCCAGCAAAGGTTGTTGAGAAGATCGTAGAGGTTCCTGCTAAGGAAGTTGTTAAGGAGGTTAAGGTTGAGGATCTCGTATTCGTAACCTTCGCACAGGCTAAGTATAACCTCACCGCTGACGCTAAGAAGGCTCTTGACAACATCGCTGAGGGTTCTCACGTTCAGATCGTTGGTACCGCTTCTCCAGAGGGTAACCCAGAGAAGAACCTCATCCTCTCTCAGAATCGCGCTAACGCTGTTGCTGACTACCTGAGAGGTCGTGGCGTTATCGTTGACGAGGCTACAGGTAAGGGTGTACAGGGTACAACTTCTAACCGTCTGGCCGTTGTATACGTAAAATAATCTGAAAGAATAATTTTATCTATAGTAATCGAAGTCCCTGGTGCAATCGCACTGGGGACTTTTGCTTTCAGAAATAGCATATTTGACCGTGATTTGTTTTGGATTGTAAGGAAAATAGCGTTATTTTGGAGGTTTTAATATTGCTCTTACATCTGGAAATTAAAAGAAAAACAAACTTTTCTTTTGTATTGTGCTCATTTAATAGTACCTTTGCAACCTAAAAAGCAAAAAAAGTAACATTATGAAGCATCAGTTAAGAAGTGCGGTATGTACGGAAGGACGCAAGATGGCGGGTGCCCGTGCGTTGTGGGTAGCTGCCGGAATGAAGCATGAGCAGTTTGGTAAGCCTATTATCGCTGTAGTTAATTCTTTTACTCAGTTTGTTCCTGGTCATACCCATTTGCATGAGATAGGTCAGATCGTAAAGAGAGAGATTGAGGCAATGGGCTGTTATGCCGCAGAGTTCAATACTATTGCTATCGATGATGGTATTGCAATGGGGCATGACGGAATGCTGTATTCGCTTCCAAGCCGTGATGTCATTGCAGACTCCGTGGAATATATGGTTAATGCGCACAAGGCTGATGCTATGATATGTATATCAAACTGTGATAAGGTTACTCCAGGTATGCTTATGGCGTCCATGCGTCTTAATATACCAACGGTGTTCTGCTCAGGTGGACCGATGGAGGCTGGTCGCTGGCGTGGTGAGAATGCTGACCTGATAACGGCGATGGTAAAAGGTGCCGACCCTTCTGAAAGTGATGAGGACATACGCCAGTTGGAGGGGTGCGCATGTCCCGGTTGTGGTAGCTGCTCTGGTATGTTTACGGCAAATTCCATGAACTCCCTTACAGAGGCTATCGGCTTGTCATTGCCAGGTAATGGCACAATCCTTGCGACGCACTCTAACCGTGTGGAGCTGTTTAAGGCTGCCGCCCGTCAGGTAGTAAAGAATGCCTTTGCCTATTATGAGGATGGTGACGAGAGTGTCCTTCCGCGTAATATCGCCACAAGACAGGCATTCCTTAATGCTATGACACTTGATATTGCCATGGGCGGTAGTACGAATACAGTCCTTCATCTGTTGGCCGTGGCACAAGAGGCAGAGGTTGACTTTAAGATGCAGGATATCGATGAGCTGAGTCGCAAAGTTCCTTGTCTTTGCAAGCTCTCACCGAACACCCAGAAATATAGCGTGCAGGAGTGTAACCGTGCGGGAGGTATTCTCGGAATAATGAATGAGCTTGATAAAGGCGGTCTTTTGTATGGTGATGCCATGCGTGTAGACGGGATGACTCTTAGTGAGGCAATAGCCACATACGATATTGCACCTATAGCACAGTCGCCTCAGACCCCTCATCCGGCACATATATATTTCTCTGCTCCCGCAGGCAGGTTCTCAACGGAAATGGGTTCTCAAAGTGAACTTTACGACACTCTCGATACTGATCGGGAGAACGGATGCATACGCAACCTTGAGCATGCTTATACGAAAGATGGTGGATTGGCAGTGCTATTCGGTAATATCGCTCAGGATGGTTGTGTCGTGAAAACCGCCGGTGTTGATGAAAGCTTGTGGCATTTTGAAGGACCGGCAGTAGTATTCGATTCTCAAGAGGAGGCTTGTGACGGCATTCTTGGCGGTAAGGTCAAGAGTGGCGATTGTGTTGTCATCACCCATGAAGGTCCAAAGGGCGGACCAGGCATGCAAGAAATGCTTTATCCGACCTCATATATAAAGAGCATGCATCTTGGTAAGGAATGTGCGTTGATTACTGACGGGCGTTTTTCTGGCGGCACAAGCGGATTGAGTATCGGTCATGTCTCTCCAGAGGCGGCCTCGGGTGGCAACATTGGAAAGATAAAAGACGGTGACATCATCGTAATAGATATCCCCAGCCGTTCTATAAATGTCAAGCTCTCGGATGAGGAACTTGCAAGCCGTCAGCAACAGCCTCTTAAGCGCAACCGTGTCGTCAGTAAAGCCCTTCGTGCATACGCTCAGAGTGTGTCATCGGCAGATAAGGGCGGCGTGAGAATAATAGATTGACGTTGGCAAGGCAACCAAAGCTTGTGGTATTAATTGATAGAAAGAACTATGAAGGAGAAAATTTCAGGAGCAGAGGCATTGATGCGTGCGTTACGCCAAGAAGGGGTAAAGACAATCTTCGGATATCCTGGTGGTGCCATCATGCCGGTATACGACTCTTTATATACCTATACCCGTGGAGAGAATAAATGGTTTGACCATATTCTTGTGCGACATGAACAAGCTGCTACTCATGCGGCGGAGGGATACGCGCGTGTGAGCGGAGATGTGGGTGTGGCAATTGTCACCAGTGGTCCTGGTGCTACGAACACTTTGACTGGTGTTGCGGATGCAATGATGGATTCAACGCCAATGGTGGTGATTGCCGGTCAAGTGAGTATTGCGGCCTTGGGTACAGATGCGTTCCAGGAGGTAGACTTAGTTGGCGTGGCACAACCAATCTCCAAGTGGAGCTATCAGATACGTCGGCCTGAAGATGTGGCATGGGCGGTGAGCCGTGCATTCTTTATTGCTCGTAGCGGACGCCCCGGTCCGGTTGTTCTCGACTTTCCAAAGAACGCACAGGTTCATACATGTGAATGGAATCCGGTAAAGGTGTCAAATGTGCGTTCATATCAGCCTTATCCGAAACTTGATGATATAAGCGTGAGGACTGCGGCTGAGCTTATCAATAAGGCAAAGAAACCTTTGGCACTCGTAGGACAGGGCGTGGAACTTGGAAATGCACAACAAGAGCTTGTTGAGTTTCTTGAGAAGGCAGACATTCCTGCGGGGCGTACGTTGTTGGGTATGTCGGCATTACCTACCGACCATCCCTTGGATGTCGGTATGCTTGGCATGCATGGCAATTATGCTCCGAATATTAAAACTCAGGAGTGTGATGTGCTTATTGCCATTGGTATGCGGTTCAGTGACCGCGTGACAGGGTTACCGTCAACATATGCCAAACAAGCGAAGATAATACAACTGGATATCGACCCGGCGGAGATAGACAAGAACATAAAGACTGATGTGGCGGTTGTGGCTGACTGTAAGGAGTCGTTACCTGCCATCACGGCTCTGCTGGAGAAAGCAGACCACAGGGAATGGCGTGCTTCTTTCAAATCTCTCCACGACCAGGAGCTTCAGGTAGTGATAGAACCTGCTATCCATCCAAAGGAAGGTCCCCTGTTGATGGGTGAGGTGACGAATGCTGTGGCTGAGGCTGTCCATGGCGATGCCGTACTTGTTAATGATGTTGGTCTGAACCAGATGTTCTCCAGTCGTTATTTCAAATATAACCATAAACGCTCTATTGTGACCAGTGGTGGACTCGGAACCATGGGATTCGGATTGCCGGCTGCTATTGGTGCATCGTTTGGTACAAATCGCACAATATGTCTGTTTACCGGTGACGGAGGCTTCCAGATGAGTATTCAGGAGCTGGGCACAATCATGGAACAGAACGCTCCCGTCAAGATGATACTGCTGAATAACAGCTATCTGGGTAATGTACGCCAGTGGCAGGACTTGTATTATGAGCACCGCCATTCCTATACCGACATGCTTAATCCCGACTATGCGCATATAGCCAAAGGCTATGGTATTCCCTATGATGTGGTTGTTGATAGGAGAGATCTGCAATCTAAGGTTGAGAAGATGCTTTCAACTGACGGTCCTTACATCTTGGAATGTGCGGTGAGGAAAGAGGAAAACGTGCTTCCGATGACTATTCCGGGAAGGAGTGTCGATGAGATGTCTTTGGTGTTGGATATTTAGTTTTAAGATTTTAGTTTTAAGTTTTTAGTTCCCTGCCTTTATTTGGTGGGCATACGAAGGATGGAAAAGAAATTCTATACATTATTGGTTTACTCAGAAAATATAGCAGGTATCTTAAACCAGATTACTGCGGTATTTACTCGTCGACAGGTGAATATTGAGAGCTTGAACGTGTCAGCATCAAGTATAAAGGGTATTCACAAGTACACTATCACGGCTTGGAGCGACCCCGACCAGATCGTTAAGATTACCAAGCAGATTGAGAAGAAGATAGATGTGGTAAAAGCTGACTACTATACTGATGATGAGGTGTTTATCCATGAGGTTGGACTATATAAGATTTCTACTCCGAAACTAATGGAGAATCCTGAGATTTCCCGTACAATACGATGGAATGACGCCCGTATGATGGAGGTTAATCCAACTTATACCACCGTGCAGCTGGCTGGTGTCACGGAAGATATTACATCATTGTTTGAGAAACTCAATGAGTTCGGATGCCTGCTTCAATATAGCCGAAGCGGACGAATTGCCGTAACACGAAGCATGGAAGAGCCAATTTCAGAATATCTTCATCAACAGGAAAGGATTGACAATGGAAAAGCTTAGTAAGATAGGGAAATATGAGTTTATGGCAGAGCCTTTCCATTGTGACTTCTCGGGCAGGCTCTTCATGGGACACCTCGGCAACCACATGCTTAATGCTGCGGATTTCCACAGCACTGACCGTGGCTTCGGAATGAAGTATCTCATGACGATACAGAGGGCATGGGTGCTATCCCGCCTCGCTATTGAGATGGAGGAGATGCCGGTGCAGTACACAAGGTTTAATGTGGAGACATGGGTTGAGGGTGCCATGCGCTACTTCACTAACCGTAACTTCCGTATAGCAGATGATGAAGGTAAGGTCTATGGGTATGGAAGGAGTATATGGGCAATGATTGACACCGAGAGCCGCCAGCCTACAGATATTCTTGCCATCAATGATGGTAGCATTTGCGACTGGATAGAAAAAGAGAAAGAATGTCCTGTCGCTAAGGGCGGGCGTGTGAAGATGAGTGACTCGGCTGAGTTCGTACGCACTATCGACACTTTTTATAATGATGTGGATATCAATGGACACATAAACTCCGTGAAGTACATTGAGCATGTGCTCGACCTTTGGTCTCTCGAATGGTATAAGACTCACAATATCAAACGTTTCGAGATAGCATACGTCGCTGAGGCTCATGCAGGTGACAAACTCTCATTCTATCGTGAGCAGACTGCCGATAATGAATATTGCGTACGTATCTGTAAAGACAATGACACGGAAGTAGTCCGTAGCAAAATTGTGTTTGTACCCTGAACTATTTCTTTGTATTAGTTAATTTCGTATAAATTAATAATAATATTTGGCAATTCAGTTTCATTTCATTACCTTTGTGCCCGATTTATAAGTTAATCCATAGTTTTATCCTCGGGCAGGATAGGAATGAGACCAATAAGACGACAGCTCTCGAGTAGGGCAGGCATGGCTCAGTGGACATGTATAACAATTAAAAAACAAATTGCTTTATGGCAGAGATGAATTTTGGTGGCGTTATCGAGACTGTAGTCACCAGTAAGGAGTTTTCACTCGACAAGGCACGCGAAGTGCTCAAAGACGAAACAATCGCAGTAATCGGTTATGGTATTCAAGGACCTGGTCAGGCTTGTAACCTCCGTGACAATGGCTTCAACGTAATCGTTGGTCAGCGTCAGGGAAAGACCTACGAGAAGGCTGTTGCCGACGGATGGGTTCCAGGTAAGACACTGTTCTCTATAGAGGAGGCAGCCGAGAAGGGTACCATCTTATGTATGCTGTTATCTGACGCCGGTCAGATTCAGGTATGGCCAACAATTAAGAAATATCTTACACCAGGTAAGACCTTGTATTATTCTCATGGTTTTGCCATCAACTGGAGCGACCGTACAGGTGTTGTTCCTCCATCAGATGTTGACGTTATCCTCGTTGCCCCGAAAGGTTCAGGAACCTCTCTTCGCACGATGTTCTGTGAGGGACGTGGCTTGAACTGCTCATATGCTGTATATCAGGATGCCAGCGGAAAGGCAGAGGAGAAAACCCTTGCCTTCGGTATCGGCATTGGCGCAGGTTATCTGTTTAAGACCACCTTTGAGCGTGAGGCAACCTCAGACCTTACAGGTGAGCGTGGCTCGCTGATGGGTGCCATCCAGGGATTGCTGCTTGCTCAGTATGAGGTGCTTCGTGAGAATGGACACTCTCCGTCGGAGGCATTCAATGAGACTGTTGAGGAGCTGACGCAGAGTCTTGGTCCGTTGTTTGGCGAGAAGGGTATGGATTGGATGTATGCCAACTGCTCTACCACGGCACAGCGTGGTGCCCTGGACTGGGCTCCCCGTTTCCATGATGCCATCAAACCAGTAGTACAGCAGCTTTACGAGTCAGTGAAGAATGGTACTGAGGCACAGATTTCCATCGATGCCAACTCTAAGCCAGACTATCGTGCTGGTTTGGAGAAAGAGCTTGAGGCTATGCGCAATCAGGAGATGTGGCGTGCTGGTGCTGTCGTACGTCAGCTCCGTCCTGAGAATAACTGATTTTGCAATTCAGGGAGTTAAAACGGGAACGATGACGGGAGTTTAACGTTATCGTTCCCGTTATCGTTATCGTTAATTGTTACGAATTCTTTGATAATAAAGATCCCTTTGCGATAATAATTTCCTCATCGAGAAGATATTCAAGTGCGGCATCAATCAGCTTCGAGTCGAGTTGAATATTTCTCAGTTCTGTTATGGCATGTTCCTTGCCGTCGGCAAGGATGTCCATTATTTGTTGCCTTGCCGGTGCCAACTGCCCTTCTGAGAGGTCTCTGTTGGAATGTTCCAGGCAAACATCGCATTGCTTACAATCCTTTGAGCGTTTCTCTCCAAAGTATCTAAGCAACTGCCTGCTTCTGCATATTTCGCCATTGTCGGCATACGAGATAATGGCGTTGATACGGTTCTCAAACTGCTCCCGCCGTTTCTCGTAGACCTCTTGTGTTATGACGATTTCAGCCCCGTCAACCCTGTCTTTCTTGTATCTTATGAGTGGAACGTTTCTCCTTGGGATAAAATCGATAATATGTTTTTGTCCCAGGACTTTCAAAACCTGGTATACCTGATTCCTATCGAGTCTGGCTGACACGGCAAGGTATGACTCGTCAATGTATCCGTAGTCAGTAAACAACCCTCCATAGTTACGAAGCAGGGCGGTGATAACGGCATTCTCATAGTCGGAGAGTTCGTTTAAACGGTATAGCTCATCACGCCTCAGCATAAACCTGACTTTTGCTGCCGTGTCAGGATTCTGCTCATATTCTATGTAGCCGGCTCGTTGGAGTATTTGCAAGGCTGCGTTGACACGTACAGGGAAGTGGTGGTATGCCGTGCAGAACTTATCAATATTGAACTCGAAAAGGTGTCCTGCCCCGCTACCAACGCCTATCTGGTAGAAATAGGCAAGCTCGTCGTAGACCTCACGGATAAAATCTTTTGGCGGAAAAGTGTCGTCTATACGTTTCCTCAGCCTTGCTCTGTCACTGTTGTTGTGCAATAATACCGCATAGGCTTTCTTGCCGTCACGTCCGGCACGTCCCGCCTCTTGGAAATAGGCTTCCAGACTTGAGGGATGGTCAATATGTATTACAATCCTTACGTCAGCCTTGTCGATTCCCATGCCGAAAGCGTTCGTGGCAACCATAATCTGAAATTTACCTGATTGCCAGTCTTCTTGTCTCTGGTCCTTCACCGCAGGTTCGAGTCCTGCGTGATAGAATGTGGCAGACAATCCTTCGGAATTGAGACTTTTATTCAGCATCTCCGCAATCTCCTTACACCGCTTCCTGCTTCTCACATATACTATTGCGCAGCTTCGCATAAGATGTAGGATATGTATAAGCTCAGCATTCTTGTCGGTTGCCGTGCGTACCACATAGGCGAGGTTCTTCCGTTCGAAACTCATCCGGAAGACATTCTTCTCCTTGAAGCACAGCCGTTCTTGGATGTCGTCTATGACTTCGGGCGTGGCAGTGGCAGTCAGTGCCAGTATGGGAGCGGATGGGATAAGCTTTCGGATATTTGATATCTCCAGATATGCTGGTCTGAAGTCGTACCCCCACTGGCTGATGCAGTGCGCCTCGTCCACGGTAATGAAGCTGATGCGCATTCTCTTGAGCTTTGTCTGAAAGATGTCGGATGATAGTCTCTCTGGTGATATATACAAGAGCTTTATGTCTCCGAAGATACAATTCTCAAGAGTGGTGATAATCTCATCCCGTGTCATCCCAGAATAGATGGCACACGCTTTTATACCTTGTCGGATCAGGTTGTCAACCTGATCTTTCATTAAGGCAATGAGTGGAGTTATGACAATACAAGTACCCTGCTTGGATAGAGCCGGGACTTGGAAAGTCAACGACTTTCCTCCGCCAGTAGGCATAAGTCCCAGGGTATCCCTGCCTTCACCGATACTCTCGATAATTTCACGTTGAATGCCACGGAAACTATCATATCCCCAATATCGATGGAGAATGTCTAAATATTTGTCCATCAGTCTTCTTCCGCAGGACGTATCGCCTCAATCTGTAACTGTACGGCACCTCTTTTGAAAACGTTGTCTTCTATCGTATATGCTATGTCGAATGAACGTTTTGACTTGATGTATCTGGCTGATGCACTTTGTCCGAATGCGATGCCGTTCATCACATTGTTTGATCGTGAGTCTACGAGTTCCAGTTTGATATGTTCCTGCTCTCTTCCAACAACCTTGCTGGTGCCAAAGTCATAGACATCCTCTGTACAGAAGAGAGGCTTTGGATTGTCAGGACCGAATGGTGCGAATTTCTTCAAGTCGCTATGTAGGCGTTTTGTAATATCCTTGAAGTCAATCTTTGCGTCGATGTCGAGTATTGCTTCCGTCTGTTCCGGCTCAATATGCTCTTCGACATATTTCTGGAAACGGTTGCGGAACTCTTGTATGTCATCCCATCTCAGGGTCAGTCCTGCGGCGTATGTGTGTCCTCCGAAGTTAAGCAGCAGGTCGCGGCAGCTCTTTATGGCTGAATAGATATCAAATCCTGCCACACTCCGCGCGGAGCCTGTCGCAAGGTTCTCGTCACGGGTAAGCACTACCGTCGGGCGGAAATAGATTTCCGTAAGTCGTGATGCGACAATGCCTATGACGCCTTTCTTCCAGTTCTCGTCATAGAGCACAATACTTGACTGGTGTTTCTGGTTTTCCAAGCGAGCAACAATCTGGTTGGCTTCCTCTGTCATCTGCCGGTCAACATCCTTACGTTGCTCATTGTACTCATCAATGTGCTTGGCTGCTTTCAACGCTTGGTTGAAGTCGCGCTCTACAAGCAGGTCAACGGTTTCCTTACCGTTCTCCATGCGTCCTGATGCGTTGATGCGCGGACCAATCTTGAAGATGATGTCGCTCATTGAGATCTCCCTGCCATTGAGACCGCACACGTCAATAATCGCTTTCAGACCGATGCTCGGGTTCTGGTTCAACTGCTTCAACCCGTGGAATGCCAAGATGCGGTTCTCGTCAACAACCGATACAAGGTCAGCCGCTATGCTCACGGCACAGAAGTCGAGTAGGGGGATGAGTCTTGAGAATGGTATTCCATTGTTCTTTGCGAATGCCTGCATGAATTTAAATCCAACGCCGCAACCGCAAAGCTCCTTAAAGGGGAAAGTGTCGTCTTTCCGTTTCGGGTTGAGGATTGCCACGGCGGGCGGCATCTCCTCATCCGGCACATGATGGTCGCAGATGATAAAGTCGATGCCAATGCTTTTGGCATACGTAATTTCTTGGACAGCCTTGATGCCGCAATCAAGGATGATAATCAATTTAACACCGGTTTCTTTCGCGTAGTTTATTCCTTTCTGGCTTACTCCATATCCTTCGTCATAGCGGTCTGGAATATAATAGTCAATATTGGAATAATACTGCCTTAGAAACTTGTACACCAACGCCACAGCCGTACAACCATCTACGTCATAGTCACCATAGACTAAAATACGCTCTTTGCGTCCCATCGCATCATTCAGTCTGTCTACCGCAGCATCCATATCTTTCATTAAGAATGGATTGATAAGGTCGGCAAGCTGTGGACGGAAATACCTCTTGGCTGCCGACTCGGTAGTGATACCGCGTCGGATAAGCAATGAGGCCAGTACCGGGCTTATGCTCAGTTTCTCGCCAAGCTCATTGGCTGCCTTCTGCTGTTCTGGTGTTGGTGGTTCGTAATTCCATTTAAATTGCATTTATATTGTTTTTTATTATATTCCTGTCCAAAGGTTGGGGCGTCTCTGAGACCTGTAGGAAAGCTAAAGCCACTTTTCCCCAATATAATTTGGGGTCAAAGATACAAATAAGACACTAAACTACAAAATAATATTGTATTTATTTTTGTTTTTTTGAACGAAATCAACAAAAAAAGAGGGAGGCTTTCGCCATCCCTCTCTCTAACTCTTAAATTCCTAACTTCTTGCGGATATCCTTTGGAATTGCATTCTTGTTGATAAGGAAGTCCATGGTCTTGCCAGCCACGAACGCCTTCGTCATATACCATGTGCCTTTATAGTCACCATACTCACCCCAGGAGTTCTTTACCATGTAATACTCTTTGCCGTTCTGGTCTTTTGCCAGACCGTAGATATGCATGCCATGGTCATCGGTGAGCTCCCAGTTGTCGAAACCATCCTGACGGAACTGCTGTGTCGGAACGATCTCCGGAGCGTTGACACCTAAGGAGTCAAGCTTGCTCTTCTTCTCAGTTGCCGATAGTTTCAGCCAACGTGCGGCATCACTGCCAGTGAGCGACTGGGCTTTCTTTGTGTCGTATAGTATTCCCAGTCCCTTGCGAGTGAACCCTTCCTCACTAACGTCGCCTCCCCATGCGATGGTATAGCCGTTGTCAAGTGCGTTGTCAATGATTCGCATCATCTCATCCATCGGGACATTGTAGCTCTGATCCCAGCGCCAGTTGTCTTGTACCTCAACGGCAAACTTGGTATAGAAAGGATGGTGTGTATAGCTCGTAATGCTTACGTAGTCGTTGAGGTCTATGCCGAGGCTTGCCATGAAGGTCTTCGGGGTATATTTCTTACCTTCATATACAAACTCCTCCGGACATTTGCCGAGGTAAGAGTCGATGATACCCTGCAAACCTGGCTTCCATTGGTTGCTGATTTTCTTTGCCTTGTTCTTTGCGATGGCATCAACATACGGTTCCATGACAGAGAAGAACTCATTGAAGTTGGCAAGTGAGTCACCCTGCATAGTACCAGGCAGAGGCATAGCTGTCTCAGGGCAGATGCCATGTTCCTTCATGATAATAAGTACGTCACCGGCGCTTCCACCTTGTGAGAACTGACTGTCGCCATGCATGCGTACTGTTAGTACGGCTCTGTCCATGTAGTCTTTGTTGGCGATAAACATCTCGCAGAGGTCATACGTCTTTCCGGTCTTCTTCAAGATCTCACTCTCAAAGAAGGAGAGGGTAGAGTATGCCCAGCATGTACCTGAGCGGTTTTGGTCTTTGATACTCGTGATAGGCAACGCCTTCACAGTTGTGAACACAGGTTTGTTTGACTTTGTTGAGTCAGAGTCTTGTGCTTTTGCGCCTGTTGCTATTAAGGCAAGCAGCGCCATTGTCAATAGTTTTCTCATATTCTTTAATTATTAATGTATATTCTCACTAACGGCTAACAACTAGAAACTAACAACCGACACCCGCCATAGCCTCCTCAACATCTTTCGGATGGTATGGTATGCGGTTCTTCCCGAGGAAGCGGCAACCGTCCGCGGTGATAAGCACATCGTCTTCGATACGTATGCCTCCGAAGTCCTTGTATGTCTCCAGCATGTCGAAATTCAGGAACTCCGCACAATGACCGCTATTGCGCCAGTCATCGATGAGTGCCGGAATAAAATAGATGCCAGGCTCGTCGGTGACGACAAATCCTTCCTCTAACCGGCGTCCCATACGCAGGCAGTTGGTGCCGAATTGTTCAAGGTTCGGACGTGTCTCGTCATCGAAGCCGACATATATCTGTCCGAGACCTTCCATGTCGTGTACGTCCATTCCCATCATGTGACCGAGACCGTGTGGCAGGAACATCGCGTGTGCGCCGGCATTGACGGCTTCATCGACGTCACCTTTCATCAGTCCAAGCTCTTTCAGACGCTCTGTCATCAGACGGCATACGGCAAAATGTACGTCCATGTATCTAACACCCGGCTTTGCCACATTAAGTACGTAGTCATGGCATTCCTCTACTATCTTGTAGATATCCAACTGGCGTTGGGTGAATCTGCCGTTGACGGGGAATGTGCGGGTGTTGTCGGAGCAATAGTGATTGATAGTCTCTGCACCGGCATCGCAGAGTGCGAGCCTTCCCGATTCCAGCAATGCCATGGAGGGATTGCCGTGCATGATCTCTCCATGTTGGGAGAAGATCGTGGCGAAGCTTACCTGTGCCCCGTATGAGTGTGCTATGCCGTCGACCTGTCCACCTACATATTTCTCGGTGACGCCAGGGCGTGTGATACGCATTGCCGTGGTGTGCATCTTATAGCCTATCTCGGCGGCTCGTTCCAGCTCTTCAATTTCCTCTTGTGTCTTGGTCGAGCGCATCTTCACCACAGCCTTGATGAGGTCTGTTGACGCGGATTCTTTTTGTTGTGCGGGATGAATACCCAACAGCTCCATAATCTGAATCTTCGTGTCATGGCGGTAAGGTGGAAGGAAGTGAATGGTACGGTTGGCGCGAATGGCTTCCGAGCAGATCTTCTTGAGAGCAGCCATCGGAGCACTATTGGCTACGCCAACCTGTGCCGCCATGTCGGCGACACTGTCTACAGAGCCGTACCATACGATGTCGTCTATGTCAATGTCGTCACCGATGAGTGTCTCTGTGTCGTTTTCTACATCTATCACGCCTACCAGTCCATCTCTCTTCTGTCCGAAGTAATACAGGAACGAGGAGTCCTGCCGGAAAGGATAATATGCGTTGGCGGGATAGTTGCATGGAGCCTCATTATTACCGAATAATATTATAATGCCGTCTTTAACAAGCTGTTTCAACTCGGTGCGGCGGCTGATATATGTCTCTTTACTAAACATGACCCAGTAAAAACTAATACGTTAAACTTAAAACCAAAGTATTCAATTTGCAAATTTAAATAAAAATTCTGAGAATATGCGCCATTCTCCATAAAAATCTTTGGTATTTCTCTCGTTTATACTTATCTTTGCATCCGATTAATAAATAAATATCAAGTTGTTATGATTAAAATCACATTCCCCAATGGCGATGTTCGTGAGTACGAGCAGGGTGTCACTGGTTATCAAATCGCCGAGAGCATCTCACCGGCTCTCGCCCGCAACGTTGTATCTTGCGGTGTCAATGGTGAGACAATAGAGCTCAACCGACCAATCAATGAGGATGCCACCATCAATCTCTATAAGTTTGAGGATGAGGAAGGCAAGCACACTTTCTGGCATACCTCAGCCCACTTGCTGGCAGAGGCATTGAAGGAGTTGTATCCGGGAATACAATTCGGTTTCGGACCAGCTGTGGAGAACGGTTTCTTCTATGATGTCATGCCGAAGGACGGTGTGGCTATCAGTGAGAACGATTTCCCGAAGATTGAGGCTAAGATGATGGAACTGGCTAAAAAGGACGAGCCAGTGGTTCGCAAGGAGATCAGTAAGGCTGATGCTTTGAAGGAGTTTGGCGAAGACGGTCAGACCTATAAGTGCGAGCACATTGACCAGGACTTGGAAGACGGAACAATCTCCACATACACACAGGGTGCCTTCACCGACCTTTGCCGTGGTCCACACCTCGTAAGCACTGGTCTTATCAAGGCTGTGAAAATCACCAGTGTGGCAGGAGCGTTCTGGCGTGGTGACGCTGAGCGTGAGCAGATGACACGTATCTACGGTATCACCTTCCCAAAGAAGAAGATGCTCGATGAGTATCTTGTCATGCTGGAAGAGGCAAAGAAGCGCGACCATCGTAAGATTGGCAAGGAGATGGAGCTGTTTATGTTCTCTGAGCGTGTAGGCAAAGGTCTGCCTATCTGGTTGCCAAAGGGCACCGAGCTTCGTTTGCGGTTGCAAGACATGCTTCGTAAGATTCAGAAGAACTTCGGCTATCAGGAGGTTATTACCCCGCATATCGGTGGAAAGAACCTATATGTCACATCAGGTCACTATGCACATTATTCCAAAGACGCCTTCCGCCCGATCACCACACCGGAGGAGGGTGAGGAGTATATGCTCAAGCCGATGAACTGTCCTCACCACTGTGAGGTGTTCGCTTGGAAGCCGCGCTCATATAAAGACCTGCCATTGCGTATCGCAGAGTTTGGTACGGTATATCGCTATGAGAAGAGCGGCGAGCTCCACGGACTGACCCGTGTGCGCTCGTTCACACAGGATGATGCGCATATCTTCTGCCGTCCAGACCAGGTGAAGGGTGAGTTCCTCCGCGTGATGGACATCATCCAGGCTGTGTTCTCCATATTCCATTTCGACAATGTAGAGGCTCAGATCTCTCTTCGTGATCCTAATGACAAGGTGAAGTATATTGGCTCTGACGAGGTATGGGCAGAGAGTGAGCAGGCTATCATCGATGCCTGCAAGGAGAAAGGACTTGAGGCAAAGGTCGAATATGGTGAGGCGGCATTCTATGGACCAAAGCTCGACTTTATGGTGAAAGATGCCATCGGACGTCGCTGGCAGTTAGGTACCATACAGGTTGACTACAACCTGCCGCAGCGCTTCAAGCTGGAGTATACGGCTGAGGACAACACCAAGCAGACACCGGTGATGGTACACCGTGCGCCGTTTGGCTCCATGGAGCGTTTCACCGCCGTGCTTATCGAGCATACTGCCGGTCACTTCCCATTGTGGCTTACACCTGACCAGGTTGCCATATTGCCTATATCGGAGAAGTACAACGACTATGCCAAGGAGGTGCAGAAGTTCTTCGACTCACAGGGTGTACGTGCCAATGTCGATGACCGCAACGAGAAGATTGGACGTAAGATCCGTGACAACGAGCTGAAGCGTGTTCCTTATATGGTTATCGTTGGTGAGAAAGAGGCTGCCGAGGGACTTGTCTCTATGCGTAAGCAGGGTGGCGGCGAGCAGGCAACCATGACTAAGGAGGAGTTTGCTAAGCGCATCAACGACGAGGTCGCTGAGATGCTGAAGGCAACAAACCTTAAGCCGAGAGACTAATTTGTGGTTTTACAATAAACAAAGAGAGTGGGGAACCGAAGGCTCCCCACTCTCTGTTTATGCTCTTTTTTATTCATTCCAGATAATCTTGTTGGCACTCATGTAACCCATGTAGTCGCCGTTGCGGTCGTAGACCCTATACCAAGAGTCACCAGGACGTCCGCTAAAGAGAATGTCAGAGCCATCCCTTACTTTCTTGACGATGCTGTAACGTGTGCCGGGGCCGCTACGAACATTGGTATAGCCTCCTTCACGTACAACAATACCCCAACGCTTGTGAACGCGTGGCTGAGGAGCCGAGCGACGGCTGCTTACCACCTTACTGGCATGAATATAGCCGATAGGCTCACCATAGTCGGCGTAAACCCTGTACCAGTTGCCCTTGCCGCGGGAATACAGAATCTCGGAACCGTCCCTCCGCTTCTGTATAATACTATAGTTAGTACCTGGACCGCTACGAATGTTGGTGTAACCGTCCTCATCTCTGATGTAGCCCCAAGTCTGTGCAACCATTGGCACGGCTATAAACAAGGCTACCATTGCAATAAAGAACTTTTTCATGATTAATAGAGTTTTAGTTATAATAGCTGCCACAAAGATACGGATAAACTGGCAAAAAACAAAATAAAAATCAAAGAAATGCTTACGTTGTTACAACTATTTTCTGAAAGCATTGATATTGGAATGGAAGATGTATGCTTTAGCCTGTCTATATGATAGCTTTACCAAATCAATATCAATGTACAAAAACGCCCCACACTTCACAGCGCAGGGCGGAAAAATAATAATAAAATAACTTCAAAATGGTTTTTTGCAGACCATCAACTGCATAGAGTTTATAGATATACGTGAGCGATACCAGACCGCTCACGTATATCGAAATATCAGTCTTCCCAAACGTTGACGCCACCGTTGCCCCAGAGTTCTTGTTCCTTGGACATACCGCCACCGCCACCGCCAGTATCTGTTCCCGGAGGTTGGTTTTCCTTATTGGGGTCATCCGGATTTTCCGAGTCTACTCCCGTATTTGATATAGCAGCCAACAGTGATAACGGCATTTGGACGTTAATCACCTCTGTATTTGGTATCAAATATCTCTTTTTCATGTCCATATTCCTTTGATTATTATTTGATTACCATTTTCTTACCGTTCACAATGTAGACACCCTTCGGCAAGTTCCTTACAGAACCCTTGGATACGATCTGACCGCTTGTGTTGTATACATTCGTGTCAGCATCCATGATATTGACGTAAGCCTTGCCTGTAGGTAGCTCGACTCCGATGAACCCTGTAGTGGTATTATCGTCGTCATCATCGTCATCATCAAACACCATTTCGTCTAAGGCATCGGACATACCAGTTGACAGCATACGAGCCTCAACGCCCGTCTTCTTACGTAACCAACAATAACTGCCATTCACATCTGCTTGTGCGATATTCAGATATGTGAAATTACCTGAGCCATTTATGTACCAGTCGTCCTCCTTCAGTGCTCCTGCCGACTTCAGGAATGTTCCTGTCATAGTGAAATCATCGCAATGCGTGCCGGTAATCTCATCAATGGCAGTTGTCTCCAAGTATACACCCTCGAACTTAGGATTGTCAACGGCGGCTGTCGGCTTAATAATCACAGGTGTTCCTGCAACAATCATCTTGTGCCAGTGGCGTATCATGTGGATGGTGTTGTTTTCAGTGACACCGTCTGTGATATCATCAAAGATTATAATATCGGTCTTAGCACCAAACTTCTTTTCTATCTGTGCAACGCTGACACTGAACGGCAGTACAAGCGTTGTCCAGTTTGTTGTGAAGTTACGTTTCAGGGTTACGTTTACAGGCTGGTCACCATATTCTGATACAGCTTCAGCTAATGTCTTGCTTGTTCCATCAACGGAGACAGATGTTGCGGTCTTGTCTATCTCCACTTCTGGACGTGTCTCAGTCTCTGTCGGCACGAACTGGAAGCCACGTATACCGATCTTCGAACCTTGTGCGAAGAAGAAGTAGGTCTTGCCAGCCTTCACCTCAAAGGTGTACTTGGCATAACCACCGGAAGCAAGTACGTATCCTGTACCGTCGTTACTGTCATCAATCAGTCTTGCATCGTTCAGTGATATAGTAGATCCGGTGTGGATAGCGAACGGCTTGATAGGGTCACCGATGTTGACGTGGTTCTTATCGAGGTCGGCCTTGTACATCTGATAGATGGCTGCCGTCTCGGTAGTGTTCGGGCCCTTGTTGACGAGTTTCTTGTAATAAATAGATTTGTCGGCATTAGCAGGTACTGCAGACAACTTAGTGACGACAATGCCGCCAGATGGAACAGTGCTGAATAGTTTTCCGTCGCTTACTCTGATGTATTGTACGTATTCGCCTGTCTCATCGTATTTGTCGTTTTCTTCACCAATCCATTTCGAGTTCTTCCAACCGTTCGAAGCAGCCGTTGCCTGAATCTTAGCCCAGTTCTCACTCAGTCGGGCAGAACTCCACAGCTGAGGAACGCCGTTCACAACCTTCACTTTCAGACTGTTTCCTTGCTCGTCGACCATATATACTGGACGTATACGGAGCACGTTGTCAATGAAATACTGGTCGTCCTCATAGAGCAGGGCACCTTGTTGCAGACACCAGATGGTGAGGTCGCCGTCCTTCTCAGGCTCGAAACGAACGTAACCGCCTATGGCAGGAACCTTGAAGGTCTTCTCGTGAGTAGTTGCAGGTGTCGCATCATCTCCTGTATCCCTCGGAGTTGTCTTGTAGGAATATACGTGGTTATAGTTGTCACCATGTTCATCTTTTGCATTACCGTTACCAACACCCGTGTTGCTGATGTTCTTGATGCTGTAGTCACCGACATTTCCGATTGGAGCGCCGATAGCTGCGTCAGCAATAGTCATCTGTTCCCATGATGCAAGGTCGTAGCCACCGAAGGTTGCGGTGATATGCTCTTGTGCAAAGGTATAGTTTAATGTATTACCAGAAGCAAGAGAATGCGAGTTTACAATAGTTCCCGTATTGCGGACGTATAAGTTCTCTTCTGTAGAAATCACAAAACCGTCTTTAATATGTATACCTCTCTTACCAACAGAGTCGGTCAGTGTATACTGGTTTGCCTCCCATACATAAGAATTAGCGTTATTAGTAATCTTAAACACAGCACTTGCGACATCGCTGCTTGCATCGTCAAGTTTGGTTATTGCCTTACCAGTTGTGTTCTTACCCAC
>CAJOPT010000089.1 GCA_905236455.1 uncultured Prevotella sp.
ATAAATTGCTAAAAAAATGAATATAGAACAATTTCAGCAACTACTCCTACAAAAACAACAGGAAATTGAGCACGCTCTCAGGCGAACGCTACCTGTCAAGATCGGACGTATCGCAAAAGACCACTTCCAGGATGGATTCCGAAAAAGAGGATTCCAGGACAACGGCACACAGGCATGGCAGCGCAAGAAACGCCCCGACAAATACGGACCACTCATGTCATCACGACAGAACCTGTACGGCTCCATATACTACCGACCCGATGACTACAGCGTAACCGTCGGTACCGAAGTGCCCTACGCAGCCATACACAACGAGGGTGGCGACATCGTGGTGACGTCGCCCATGATGTCCTTTCGGAACTTGGCAGCAGCTTTTCGTTCCTTCTTTGTATCTGTTGGCAGGTCGTACATGACGAGTACCCACATAATGCGATATTCGTTAAATCGTTCAATCATATCTGCAATTCACACAAACTCAGGGTAACTGATTTTTCTTAATTCTCCATTAAAGCATTTGGCCAGACTTGCAGTTGTCTGTCCGGCAGCTACCATCAGAGGGCTGCGTTTCCCATTGATACGTACATCGATGACGGGGATGCTTAGCATTTCCCGTTTCAGATCTGTTGTAAGTTCTTCATTCACGTCCATGCGTGACATGACATTGATGACTAAATCATCAACAAACGGGCGGTAAGGTTCCATGATGTCATCAGCAAGACAGAATGCATTATATCTGTTATGGTGGTGTATTCCATAAACAGGCAAAAGTCCACTGGCAACCAATGACCTCGCGACTACTCCCCGAAGAATGGCATAGCCGTAGTTTAACAGATTTTAACGATGACTTCCACCATATCGCCAATGCTGCGTGGTGCGACTTTTCCTGATTTCCTTTGAGTTGCTCCATTTTCATAGGTGATGGTGTACCAGAATATCCCCTTGCGCTTCTTGTCTTCATCCATTTTCTCCACATTGGTAACACGCAAGACTTTGTATTCTTCATTATCTGCCGTTTGAGTCTCTTCTTCCTGACCTCGAAGTTGGTAGTATCCGCGTTTTGTGTTAAAATTCAAAATAATCCATGCTAACTCTTCTCTTTGGATAGGTTTTGATAAGGCTTTCTTGCGAAGATAATAAATGGTCCAATCGTATAATACGAAATTTAGCTAATCACAATAAGGATTATTCCGTTGTGAAAACAATTGGGCGGGGTGACTCGCCCTTATTTTATTACAAAGTCTTTGTCTATGGCTCTGAAAGAAATAAGCCGCTGCATCATTATGATGCAGCGGCTTATTTCTTTTGTTATGGTAGTAATTCCAAAATAAGAAGCAAGGATAATCACCTATGTTCTATTTGAATGCTACTTTTTTTCCGTTAATGATATATATTCCTTGTGTAGGTGTACTTACCTTTTGTCCCATAATATTATATATACTTCCGTCAGAATGTTTCTCGGAAGAGAGGTCAAGAGCCTTGATGCTGTCAGGAACACCGTTTACTTCCAGTGGCTTGCCGAAACCACCCATCATGTTGGCTGCCCGTACTGTATAGTTGCCACCCTGATAGCCCGTGAGGTCGAAGCTTGACTCTGTACCGTCAACGATAGTCACATAACTGCCGTTGTTCTCTATGAGATAAGCCTTTGCCTGTTCGCTGGAAGTCCATGTCAGAGTATTGCCTGAAAGACTGACAGAGGTCATTCCAATCTGGCGGCAATCCTGGTCTGGTGCCCAGTCTGTATAGACGTTGGCAAGCTCGAAGCGAGCTGTCTCGTTAGGCTGTAGGATAGTCTCGTAAGTCTGACTGTCGTAAGCAGTGAATGTGAGTTGGTTACTGCTTGGACTTACCACGTTGCCTTGTTCGTCGGTGGTGTTATACTCATAGAACTGCATTGCGAAGCTGTCATTTGAGTTCTTGATACCTTTCACTGTTACACGGAGGCTGTAGTCTATAGGCTTGCCACCTGTCTGGTCGTTGCCGACGCGTAATACCGCATCAGGTGACAGTACAGAGTTGAGGTATGCCAGCTTTGGCCATCCTCTCCATCCGCGTCCGTAGTCCCATGTGCGAGCCTTGCAGTCTATGTGGCAATTATTGAAGATATAACCATGTCCGCCAGGTGCGTCAAAGCTCTGTACCTTGGTATATGGTGCTGCGATATGTGTGTCACCCTGATAGCTGCCTTGGCTCGGCTTACGGTTTAGAGCTACGAGGTTACATCTGTTGAAGTATACATCACCGTTACCGCAGATGAAGTCAACTGTTCCTTGGAACTCAGAGTCCTCAAAGTAAAGCTGTCCTGTATCGGTATGTGAATAGTATGTGTCTTGGTTAGAGGTCAGGCAAATTTCCTTTCCGATGGTATGGTGTCCCTCGTCCTGCAGTGCGGCAGCCTGTCCCTCGTTACCACCGTATGCATAGTTATTCTTAAGTGTGAGGTTCTGAAGGTAAGTGCCCGTTCCTTTGATGACGATAGGGGAGGTACGGCTTACGCTTGCCTGCTCTGGTTCAATCTGTATTATGACTCCCTCAGTGCTCTCACCTATAATCGATACGTTGTCGACAAATATAGTATCACGTCCGTAAGGTGTGAATCCAGACTCTGGGTTATGATATGTACCGTAGTCGTATGTGCCATTCTCAAGGAAGATATATTGTCGCACACCAGAAGTGTTCTTGTTGGCATTCTTAATAGCCTCACGGAATGCGTTTACATCGCCCGAAGGAATAATAACATAGTCGCCTTTCATCAGGTCTTCCATTGACGCGAACTTTCCTGTAATTACCTTGTCTCCGTCCATGGTGAGCTGATAAGGTGAGGCGACACTGATTAGATTGTCACCGGCGTCGTACCATCCAAGGAAGCGGTAGTCTGGGTTAGTGGTTTGAGAGAGTGTGACGATGTCACCACTCTCAAATGATGTTCCAGCAGGTGACACTGACACCGTACCGCCTTCATCTGGACTGGCACTGAGAGTGAGAGAGTACATAATGGCTTGCCCCACGGTTCCGTTTACGGTTCCCTCAATAAACACGTCACCGATACTTACGGTCTTGTTGCTACCCATGTTGTATACATTTATACGCAGAGCACAAGCATCTTCACTGGCTTTGTTACCTGTGAGGTCATACTCCAGAATAGAGCAGGTCTCGTCACCGCCACTTGGATTCTTGTCGCGGTTAGGCTTGATATTTGTTGCCAGGGATTTCGTGGTTCCGTCACCATTCACCCATGTGATGTCTACGCTGCATTTGTCAGTGAGCCAGCGTGCAATCTTCAGACCAACCTTTGTCGGTGTGAAGGCGATGCCGGTCTTAGGATCAAGTGTAAAGGTGATGGCGTTGCCGTCATTGGCGCTGGTTTCCTTGCCTGTAGGTTTGAAATACGTCTGTGTGTAGCCGTCGGAGGTTGTGGCAACAGTGCTGGTGGCATAGTCTTTTCCGCTCTCGTAGTCTACTTTGATGTTACTTCCCAGGCTCATGCCTGCAGTCTTAAAGAAATCATTGGCGTTGTCAGGAGTAAGAACAGCGTTCTCCGTTCCTGTGCCAGTTGTCAGTGCCCATGTGGCATTTAATGCCATGTTGTCGGCAGTCTGTGCGCTGACAGTCATTCCTGTGCTAATTAGCAGGGCAGTCAGCATAGTTTTTAGTTTGTTTGTCATAACGATTATAGTTTTGTAGATGTTATTTGTTGCAAAGGTAAATAAAAAAATGTAAGTTAATAGTTTCTTTAATAAGTTTAACAAAAGAGTGGCACTTCAAAATTAAGTGCCACTCTTTTGAACGTTATGTATCAGTTTTATTCTTCTTCTGGAATCCAACGTGGGTCACCACTCTTGATAGAGGTAACTTTCAAAGTGTAGTCACCATTCTCCGGATCCTTCAGCAAGTCGGTAGCCTTACCGTCGAACTCGTCATAGCCCTTGATTTTATTGCTTGAAATAACGAAGTCACTCGTAGCAATAGTATTGATGACAGAATGCTCACCCTCTGAACGAATACCTTTGGCTGTGGTTGAGAAGGTCTTCGCTAAGATTACATTCTCGACGTTTATTTCTGGCATCTTGTTCTGAGCATCGATGAAGTATCTACCACCACCGATGATATTGTAGAAGGTACAATCCTTAACATCAACAGTATTAACTTGAGCATCAGGAATCTGAATGAAGTTGTGCTGTAGCTTGAAGAAGGTAGAGTTGGTGATGCTGATAGAACCTATCGTGTATGCCGCATTGTTGGCATAAATTAACGCATAGCCACCATTACCTTGATCACCAATGATACAGTTGTCGACTATCAGCTTCTCAACAGACTTGGCATCAGAGCTTTGGAAACGAACCAGTGAACGGCTCATGCCATTGATGTGAATGTCGTCGAAGGAGAGCTCACCCAGCGTACAAGAAGCGCTCTGGTTGATGAAGTACTGGCATCCTCCGTCCTTAATCTCTATGTTATGGAAGCGAACGAATCCGTGGCTGCCACGAATGTCGACAGACTTCGACAGGTTAAGTACAGGTCTGTCTCCACCAGCGTGTCCAAAGAATGTTACAGACATTCCGTCTGGAATTCTTACGCTTGTGGATGATCCGTCATCGCTTGTTCCATGAATATCAAAGGTGATACCCGCTGGAATACCAATAACAACACTGTAGTTAGCAGGGTCAGCACCGGCAGCTATAGCCTCTGCGGCAATCTCTTCCATCATATCCTTTGTCAGTACAGTGATGTCTGAAGGCAACTCATAGGTATAGCCGTCTGTCGGCATAGCAACAGGAGTTGTGACAGATAAGCTTCCGCGCTTTACGTCGCCGTTGAAGAGCTGAATGGTGTATGTGGTGGTTGGTGCGAGACCAACTACATCGAACTTACCTTCAGCCTTTTGCTGGTCAGTGAGCTGGTAAGAACTTACTTCCTCACCGTTAGCAAGAATCACAATATGTGTGACTTCTGATCCAGGAACCCATGATGTGTGAATCGCATTCTCGGTGATGTCCTCATTAGTAAGCTCAAAGAAAAGCTGCTCTGCCAATGTCGTGAAATAATATTTTCCGCTACCGGTCTTGTAATACAGCCACTTAGAGCTTGGCTTATTATCAGACAATGTCCTTACACGTAGGAAATACTTAGTCTCACCACTCAAACCGCGGATAGTGTCATCAGCAGTCTTGAATATCTGTACTATAGAAGATTCGCTAACTTCGTCGAGATACAAAGAGTCTTTGCTTAACTCAACCTGATAACCAGAGGCACCGCTGACTGGCTTGAAGGATACGCCAACCTTTGTATCATAGCGGTCAAGCGTAATGTCACCCGTCGGCGAGAACATTCTGTTTGTGGAACTATCTGTTCCCCAGTCGTTCGCGTCAGTACATGACGTGAAAGCAGTCGCGCCAAGCATCATCAATGATGCCGTACCTATTTTTAATATTGTTTTCATAATTCTAATTCTCAGTCTTTAATGTTATTAGTCGCTATAACCATATGAGTTGTGCAGTGTTCCGTTTGATGCGGAAATGGTCGTAGAGCCAATCGGCATGATATAGCGGTTCTTTATCGCTGGTTCCTCGTAAGTAATGGATCCATCCATGTTTACGACACTATTGCCGACGAGACCGCTTGAGATTGATGGCAGGTTAGTATAAACCTGTGTAGTTGTCTCTTTTGTTATATCACTATTACCAAATGAGTTGACACTGCCGGCATAGTCAGATTCTCCCTTTCCAGATGGGAAACCATACCATGTGACACTGGACATGTCAAGCTTTGTCTTCTTGTCATCAGTGTAGTTGAAATAAACTTTCTTCTGATATATACCGCCAACAAGCTGATCGAGATAAGTCTGTTTCATCTCTTTGATCTTCTCAGCAAGCAGGTTCCAGCGGATAAGGTCGAACTTGCGTACACCTTCGCCAGCCAGCTCCCATGCGTTCTCCTGAACGATAGCGTTGAAGAACTCTTTCTTGTCGGCTGGGATGTTGGTGATATATTGCTGTGAGACGCTCTTATCATTGAATCCGCGGTCATGAACAAGGGCAAGAGCCTGACGTGCGGTCATGCCTGCGTCGTCAGAGTATCTTCCATCAGGACCAGCGAGCTCATTCATCACCTCAGCATAGTAGAGCAACAATTGTGCATAGCGCATCTTTGAAGGATTGATACCAGTCATGTGCTTCGCTGATGCCACAAGGTTCTCGTTGAGCCATGTGTCATTCATCTTACGTGGATCCCATTTTCCTACATATAATCCGAACGGAGCGTCACCAAGCATCTGTTCTTCAGTAACTCCAGTAGTGGTGTTCTGTGCAATCTGCATAGCAGAGACAGTGAGGTCACGACGGATGTCGGCAGGGTCATAAGAATAGAGTAGTGGTGCTGTAACCTTCATCTTACCAGTAGAGTTTCCATAACCATAGAGACTGGTAACGCCATTGAGTCGTACACCGACAGTATATCCAAGCTCACTGCTTACGTTCAGACCCATTGGAATCTCGAATAAGTTCTCGTGATATGTCTGGTCGACTACGAGCTTGTTTACATTATCCCAGTATGTGTTAATAGGAGCAAGTGAATGCTTGCCACTGGTAATGACAGCGGAAAGATTCTTAAGAGCGCGCTCATAGAGAGCCTTGCGTACAGACTCGTTAGGGCGTTGTGTCGGATATGTCCCATCTGAATAGTCAGCGGTCTCATAGCCTTCCTTGGCAGATTCGCGGATAGCATAGCCAGCACGTGTGAGTGCTATCTGAGCCAACAGTGCATGTGCATAACCCTTTGTGACACGCTCAGTGGTATAGCCTGCGACCTCGTCAGCCCAAGGAAGCAATGTAACAGCCTCATCCAAGTCGTCCATCAGGGCATCCATGATGGCGTCGCGGTCAGTCTTTGGCAGGTATACGTTACTAAGGTCGCTCTTTGATGGCTCGACTTTGAATGGTACGTCACCAAAGAAGCGAATGAGGTCGAGATATGTCATGGCACGTAGCACCAGTGATTCGCCAAGATAGCGTTCCATCTCTTTCTGGTTGTTGCCGCCAGCATTAAGCAGCTCGCTGCCTCTGATTCCCACAATGTTCAGGTTGGCATCCTCGATAATACCATAGAGGTTTGTCCATACATCGCTGAGACGTGCCCAGCTTGGATCCATGTTGTAGTTCATCTCACCGCGCTCGCTTGTCACGTTAACGGCGTTGTCTCCCAGACCGTCAACCAGTTCCACGTCGCTGTTCATACACCAAACGATAGACAGGTCCTGTGAATAGGTACGGTCTTGTGTCAGCTGTCCATAAAGTCTGTTGACACGCAGTCCTGTATAGTAGGGAGACTTCCATACTGACTCGTCATTTTGCTCGGAAGGGGAAGTCTGCTCCAGGAAGTCAGAGCATGAGGACAGCAGAACTATTCCTGCGGCAAATGCGAATATTGAAAATATTTTTTTCTTCATTGTTTTTATCTCCTGTTAAATTAGAATGTTACATTTATACCAATCACATAAGAACGGCTCTTCGGATAGGCTGCATAGTCTATACCAGGGCACATAGGATTACTCTTGCTACTTGTGTCAACTTCTGGGTCATAACCATCATAGCCTGTGAAGGTAAGCAGGTTATAACCTGTGGCATAGATACGTACACTCTGGATGTAAAGTTTGTTAACCCAAATCTTTGGCAGGGTGTAACCGATAGTTACATTCTGTAGACGAAGGAATGAAGCATCTTCTACTGCATAGTCAATAAGCTGCATGGCAGTAACACCACATGGGTTGTAGATGTTTGCGTTCTGATTGAGCTCATTCAGGCGAGCCATCAGCTCCTCAGCACTTCCATAATAAGTGAGTGTTGATGCAGACGGACGTCCGAGGTTCAGACCTGTAGCAGGATCAATCCAAGTGTAGCGGTTGTCAACATTGAAATCATCTACGAGGTTATAGTTACGTGCAGAGCCTGCATAGAACGCATTAGCCAGCTTCGTACCATTTACCAGTTTGTTGCCGAGTGAGTAGTTTAGGAAGACATTGAAGTCAAGGTTGCCGATGCGACCGTCAAAGCCGAAACCACCTGTTGTCGGAGCAATGGTATTACCTAAACGCTGCTTGAGAGGATCGCCGTTTCCGTCGAGTTCAACCTTTGGCACACCAGGATAGAGGTTTCCTCCGAATAGAGTATAACTGTTGTCTACACCACCGTTAGCCAACTCCCATGCGCGACCGTTGTAGATGAGGTCACCAGTGCCAGTCTCAGGGTTGTATACGGTATAGAAGCCATTAGTCTTGTATCCCCAGATCTCTCCGAGACGTCCACCTTGCTCCAGTCGGAAGTTATCGTTGTTTGCCATGGTGCTTCCTGCCCAAGCATAGGTTGCCCATGGGTTATCCATTGCCAACTCTTCAATCTTATTCTTGTTGTAAGAGATATTAAAGTTGAAGTTCAAGTTTACTTTCTTTGTGTCGATAAGTACTGCGTTCAATGTCAACTCAACACCTTTGTTGGAAGTCTTTCCGAAGTTCTGATACTGATAAGAGTAACCAGAGTTGGAAGGAACGACGCTACGCATAAGCAAATCATTGGTAGTGTTCCAGTAGAAATCCAAAGTACCATTGATGCGGCTACGGAAGAAACCGAAGTCGAGACCGAGGTTACGTGTAACGGTCGTCTCCCACTTCAGGTCAGGGTTATATAAATATGTACCGTGTTGGAGCATTGACGCTCTGTCCTCACCGAAGAATGGAGCCTTACCGGTATTACCTGACATAGAGTAAGTTGTGGCGATAAGTCCACTGTTGATACGGTTGTTACCTGCGGTACCGAAGCTGAGGCGGAGTTTGAGGTTATCCAACCATTTGCTATCCTTCAGGAAGCTTTCCTCAGACATACGCCATGCCAAAGCCAATGATGGGAAAACACCCCAGCGATGTCCGTCACCGAACTTGCTGGAACCGTCGGCACGCATTGTGAAGGTTGCCAAGTATTTGTCAGCCATCGTATAGTTGATACGTCCAAAGAAAGAGAGCAGATTCTCTTTTGCTGCTATCGTTCCCTCATTGTCAAGTGGAATACCTGCGGCTGTGTTGGCTAATACTTCATCAATTGTCATTGATGTAGGATAGCCTACTGATGTGCTGGTACGTGTTGTCTGTTTGGTACTGCTCCATTCCTGACCCAACAGTATGTTGAGGTGATGGTCGCCGCCAAACAATTTACGGTTGTCGTATGTTACAGTGTTCGCATTACGCCAGTTCTGGTTGTTGACACGTATGAACTGTGACTGTGGTGCACCGTTATATCCATATTTAGAGTTTGTGGTTGCATCACTTGCCCATACCTGGTCTGTATTGTTGTAACGCCATCCGTATCCGAACTCTGTACGGAATGTGAAGTGCTTCCAAGGCTTCCAGTTCAAACCTACGTTATAGTTCTGCTGGAAACGCTCCTGGAATTTGTAGGTTGCGGTTATACGCTGGTAAGGTGTACGGCGTACAGAGGTGCTATTCTCCTCATCCTCGTCATCGTCGCTGCTGGACAGTGTCTCAACAGGTGCCCAACGGACTGTGTTGGCAACAATAGAGTTAGCTGCGTTGCTTTCGTTTGTGTCGGCACCACCGTTTAGACCATCTAACTTGGTAAATGCCATACGTCCATTGAAATCAAGACTCAACCATTTGTTCAGGTTGGCGTTGATCTTTGCGCTGACATTGTTCTTACTGTAACCAGATCCCATCATGATACTCTTCTCATCATTATGGTTGAAACCTACGTTGAACTTCAAATCCTTAGTACCACCACTTACATTGGTGTTGTACTGGGTCTGATGTCCTGTGCGTCCGAAGACCTCATCCTGCCAGTTGCTGCCGTCAACGCTCTTCCATATATCCATGTCCTCATAGTTGCCGTGGTCTTTACCGCCAAGCTCGTATTGATAGAGTGCATAGTTGTATGGAGACATAACTTTGATTTCCTTTGTAATCTTCTTCCATCCGTAGTTGGCGTTGAAAGAAACCTGAGTCTTACCTTCTGAACCACTCTTTGTGGTAACGATGATAACACCATTGGCACCACGGGCACCGTAGATGGCTGTCGAAGAGGCATCCTTCAATACGTCAATACTCTGGATCTCAGAAGGAGCGATGTCGCTGATGCTGCTTACAGGGAATCCGTCAACAATATAGAGTGGGGAGTTGTCCTGAGAGAGGGAACCACCACCACGCACACGAATCTTAATGTCAGCGTCAGGCGAACCTTCTGTGGTTGTGATGTTTACACCTGCCAGCTTACCTGTCATAGCTTCTCCGACATTAGATACAGGGATGTCGGCGAGTTTCTCTGAGCTGATAGATGCCACGGCACCGGTAAGGTCCTTCTTACGTACGGTACCATAACCAATAACGACCACTTCGTTCAGACCTTGTGAGTCATCTTCCAAGGTAACGTTGATAACACTCTTTCCTGCTGGGTTAATGGTCTTGCTCTTCATACCTACGTATGAGAAAACAATAGCCTTTTTCCCACCTCCGGTCAATGACAGACTGTAGTTACCGTCAATGTCGGTTACGGCTCCATTCTGGGTGCCCTGCTCAATGACAGTGGCTCCGATGATGGGTTCACCTGTCCCGTCTATGACAGTACCAGTAATTGTCTGCTGCGCTGAAACGGCTCCTGCTACCAGAAGGAACAAGAAAAGTAGCGCTGATCGAACAATGTTCTTTAACTTTTTAGACATAATTTAATTTTATTGGATTAGTAATAGTTTGCGATTTAGTCCACAAATATACATAAATTAATTCGATGCGACAAATATTTGCGCTTAAAATATTCCCATTTCTATAAAAGTAGTTTATTAAAACAGATGCAAAGGTATATCAAATAATCCAAACAGCAGGTAGATTATTTTGTCATAATGGTGTGATTTTTAATTCAAAACGTTGTTTTGTGAAAAAGAGAGATAAAAAAGGTGAGCTGAATAAAAAAGCCGGTTCAACAAGAACCGGCTTTTTGGGAATATTAGAAGTGATAATTACTTCACGATTACTTTAGATGCTACGGTATGACCGTTCTCCAGCTTCTGCACGAGGATGTTCACACCCTTCTGTGGGGTGCTTACGCGTGCGCCACTGATTGTGAAGTACTCAGTAGAGAGAACCTTCTGACCTTGAACGCTTGCTGTGTCATTGATCTTTGTTGGCTTCTCAGTCTCTGTTCCGAACGCACCGATAGCATTGTGAGCAACAACTGTGTATTCACCTGCTACTGCAGCAGCCTTAGCCTTGGCCTTGGCATTGCTTGCAGAAGAGAGGTCATACTCGGTGGCCTCTGTAACGCCGAGGAACTCCTCACCGTTGTATACCGAGTAAGCTACTGCACCATCAACAGCATCCCATGTGAGAACACCGTTGTTTTCTGTTGGTGTTATTGCTGGCATGTCAGCGCAGAGAGCCTTCGGATCCCAACCCTCATTGAAGAGGTTCTCGTATGAGAATGCGGCAGCCTCATCAGCAGTCATGATGGTCTCGTATGTCTTGCTGTTAGTATCCTTCTTGAATGTCAGGATATTGCTTGCAGGAGAAACAACGTTACCGTCAGCATCCATGGTGTTGTACTCATGGAAGTCGAATGCCAATGTGTTCATACCACCAGTAGTGAAGCGTGTGCTTGCAATCTCAGTAGGCTGGTTCAGAATAGTGTTGATGTAATAGAGCTTAGACTCGCCACCCCATGAGCGACCGAAGTTGAACGACTTAGCGAGGTTCTCAACAGTACAGTTGTTGAATACATAACCGAACTTCTCAGAAGAGCCTGGGTATGGAGCAGTCATGGTAACGTCACCATTCTTTGGAGTCTTAGCGCGTGACTCGTTCACGAGCAGACACTCATTGTAGTATACGTCACCGCCACCGCACATGTAGTCAACCACACCGTGGATCTCGGATTTCTCCCAGTAGAAGTCATCAGAGCTGTTGCTGTAGTATGTATCCTGATAAGACAGCAGTCTTACGTGCTTGCAGATAGTCTTCTTACCCTTATCCTGGAAGGCGACACCACGTCCTGCCTCACCTGCGTTGAAGTAGTCAAGGTCGTTCTTCAGAGTGATATCCTGCATGAACAGGTTAGTGCTCTGGTTCAGGATGGTTGCGGTAACACCGATACCCTCAGCTGTAGGATGGTTGTGGATAACTACGCCGCGCATGCTCTGTCCGATGATAGAGATGTTGTTACGTGTCACAGCAGTCAGTGTGCGCTCGCCAAGGTTATAGTCGCCATTTGGCAGGTAGATGTAAACACGGTCGTTGCCATCAGCTGCATTGGCAACCTCAAGAGCGGTAAGGAAGTTGTTACCATTGACAATAGCGTCATCGTTATTCTCAATTTCTATCCAGTTACCTTCCTGTACGAACGGAGTCTCCTCCATGTTCACGATAGAGAGTGTGTGGATATAGGTCGTTCCAGTGAAGCTCAATGTATATGTTCCAGCCTCACCCTCGAAGTTGATGATGCTTGATGCGCCGTCAGGAGTAACCTTTGCGTCAATTGCACCCATCTCAGCACCTGCCGGGTCGGTAAGTGTGATGGTGGCATTATCACCTGAATAGTTGCAAAGTACCATCTTGACAAAACCCTTTGCACTCATGGTCAGCTCAACCTTGTCGTTGACACCGAATTCCCAACCGTGAGTAGCGTCATGGAATGAGCCACCCTGTGGGTTGAATGCCTCATGATCCTCAACATAGAAGTACTTGTCGTTGAGCAGGTAGTCATAGCGTGCTTTAGGATCAGCGGTCTCAATCTCTGTGACGAGAGCGTAGAGCTTGGTGTCTGCGGTGATTACATCGTCAACAGTGAACTTGCGGTTTGCGCTTCCGCTCTGCTTGATATGCCAGCCGCGGAACTTCAAAGTCTCGTCAATGGTCTCGTTGTACTCAACCTCGAAGGCACCAATCTTAGCGTCCTTCTCTACAGCCTGTGTTCCGAGAACGGTAGAGCCGTCCTTGCCGATATAAGTCAGTGTGAAGTCAGGCTTGAATACGAATGTAGCGAGATAGTTTACAGAGTTATCGTTTACTGTTACAGGGATAGTGGCAACAGTGGTCTGTGCTGTTCCCTCACCAGTGGTAGAGTAGGTTATAGTACCAACCTCACCGTTAGCGGCTACAACCTCTGTGATAGGATTGCTCTCGCTAATCATCTGATCGTTCTTTGATACCTCGATGGTAGCTACATAGTTACCCTCGCTGTTCATCTCGAAGACATCACCTGCGGTAACTGTCGTACCATTAGCATTGAAGCTCTCGAGCATAGGTTTGTTGGTCATGTCAACGTTACCGAAGATCTCAAGCTCGAACATGTAAGCGTTCTGGCTTGCGTTGAGGTTAGTCCAGCGAAGCTGTACGTTCTGACGGTTAACCTGTGCGATTACCTCGCTCCAAGCTGCCGGGTTGGCAACAGCATCAGAGATAACAACCCAGTTCTCGTCACCGTCACCCTTTGCCTCAAGCTTCCAACCGCGGCTGCTACCAGTAGCACCATGGATAAAGCGTACCTTTGTCACGTCAGCGAATTTAGATGTGATTACGTATGGGTCGGCAGCTTTCTGTGCCTGCAAGCATCTGCGTGGCAGGTCGGTATAGTTCTGGAACTTGGTGTCGCTGCAGTCCATTACAGCGGTATTGTAAAGAGTGAAGTCAATGTTCTCGTCGCTGTACTTGGTCTTCTTTGTGAAGGTGTTGTCAGACTTAGCAGCGCTGAGCAGATCCCACTCATGGAAGTCAGTCTCATAGAGGCTCTTCTCCTGAATTACGGATGTAGCGCTTGCAGGGATAGATGTAGAGATATAGCTGTAGTATTGACCCTCAGCACCCATTACAATCTCTGCGGTCTCAGCTTCTTCAGTAACAGTAAATTCAATAGTCTTATCCTCGGTATATCCAGTCTGACCATTGATAGTCGTAGATGTTATCGCATTATAGGCATTCATCTTGATGACAGCATTCTTACCGGAAGGAATGGTAACCTTCGTTCCCTCGTTCACCTGTGCCCATTCGTCAGTACGGCTTGCGTTGTTCATCTTACCTGCTGAGGTACAGTCAACGTCAGCCTTTACGTCGATAGCCTGTCCCTTAACGTAGCCCTGTGTTACGAGGATACCGGCTTTTCTCTCAATATTGATGACCGTTCCCTCGTTGTTCTTCTTACCCAACTGCCATACCAAGTCGACAGCACCTGTGCGATCTGCCAGTGTTACGGTGTTTTCGGTGAAGATTGGAGTAAGGGTGATGTCCTCGCTTACGGTAACCTCATCGCCAGCCTTGTACTGGTTTGTACCGTCTGTCCATGCTGTAAGGGTCTTACCCTCGATATACAAAGAGTGGTTTGCAGGAATCTTAACGGCAGTACCGATTTCTACTTCCTGTTTCTCAGGATATGTTCCGTCGGCAGCCTCAGAGCCTGCGGCAAATGTCAATGTCGCTGTGTGTGGAATGTCAGCAGCGTCAATTGCCTCAACAGAAATGTATGGTGTGTAGCCTGCACCCTTGATAGTAAGAGTTGTGGCATCACCTGCATAGTATGCGAATGTTACTTTCTCGTCACCAGACTCCCAGCACTCTGCCTTAGTCTCGAAGGTGACTGTCTCGCCTCCTTCTGGAGTATAAGAAGCCTCATGTCCACCATATGTACAGTTTCCGATACCAATCTTCACAGGTCCGTCAACGGCGACAACCATCTGTGAGCCAGTCCAACCGTGCTGATTGTCATGGAAGACACCACTTACTACAGCGTTAGCAGCCCGGTCGTCTGCCTCAACACGCAAAGCTGAACCGTCATCGTTGATGACAACACCGAAGTTTACTTGTACACCCTCAGTGGTCTCATCACTTGTCAACAGTTTGTTCAAAGGCAACTTAATGTCTTTGAAGGTGCGCTCTACTGGCACAGGTGCCTCATATTCCTGAACAGCAACGTATGGACAATATCCCATGCCGCTGATAGTCAGTGTAGTAGCATCGCCATTGTAAATAAGCTCAATCACATTATTTCTGTCATTCTTCCAGCATACGAGGTCACCGCTTCCCTGTTCTCCTTGTGGAGTATATTCGATGACAGCTTCGCCTGCGCTGTTTGTAACGGTAATCTTACTGTTGCTGTAAGTACATTTACCAATGAGAATCTTCACGGGGCCCGGAACGTCAGTGACAACCTTCAAGCCCGTCATACCATGGTCGCTGTGGTATTTTCCACTAATGGTAGCGATGGAAAGTTTGTTGTCTGCTGCCACACGGATAACAGTGCCGTCAGCACCTACAGCCATACCGAATGTAACCTCTGTGCCCTGTACCTGCTCATCAGCAGTAAGGAGAGTACCAGTCTGGTTGTTGACGATTACGGAGAAGTCCTGGAATACTTTCTCAACAGGAACTGGCTCGTCACCACCGCTGCCTGAATCAGTACCATAATCAACTTCAATCACATAGCATAGCTGCTTGCCTTTGTTTGTGAAGGTGACGGTTTTGCTTGGTGTTTCAAGGGTGTATGAGCGGACATCGGGATTCGCACCATCCTTGAAACTTTCCATCAGTCCCCCAGAGGCCTCCGCAGTGTAGCTGACACCAGCCACTTCAGACCAATAGGAGTCACCATTGTCGGCATTGACATAGCTGTAGAAAGTAATTGCCTTAGCCTCTTTAGGTAACGTCAGAGTGTTCTGGGCGCCGTTCGACAACTTGATTGAGGTGTACGACGTGCCATTAATGGTGATTGCATTACCGTTGGCAACATTCTTCGATGTGTTTCCGGTAATAGCAATTGTCACTCCTTCAGCAAGAGTCACTTCGTTTGCAGATGTCGCACCACTCGGCCAGGAATATATTACCTTTCCTTCTTGAGCAAATACCGACATGTTTCCGCAAATGAGTGCCAACAAGCATAGTGTGACATACTTGAGCATTTGTTTAACCATGTTTTTAAGTTTTAAGTTATTGAATAAAAGTGAAATAAATTGTCGAATCAATCTTAGTAATAAAGAAGTTTGTTGCTTTTAAGCATACAAAGATAATGATTTTTTATTAAATAGACAGAAGGTTGGCTTCTTAAAAAATATTTTTTAAGAAAAATCATATAATATTATACGATTGCTATAAAACAAAAAGCCCCACAATAACGTGGGGCTTGAAAGGTTGTGAAACGTGCATTATTTGTTAATGAACTTCTTGCCGTTCTGAAGTACTACACCCTTGTAGTCTGCGCTAACGCGCTGACCTGCAACGTTATACATTGGAGCGTTAACGTTAAGCTCAGAAACTGTCAGTGCGTTGACACCAGCGGTCTGACCGTTGAGGCTGTAAATCTTGCTGCCCTGTGCGAACTCAGGAGTAACAGGATCTGAGTCAGAAGCGGAACTGCTTCTGTAGTTTACTAACTTACCGGAAACAACTACCGCATCGCCTTCAGAAATCTGATCTGCAGCTGAGAAGTTCTCACCGCCTAAGTACTTGCCACGGAATACATACAGGTCATTGGCACCAGCAGCGCGTGTACCTGTGTCACCAATATAATATGTGGCATTGCCATGATCTGGGCTAACCTCGTCGATCTGTGTGATGTAACCCTTAACATACACGTCATAGTCTGTCTTCTCGTTTACTCCAAGGGTGTTCATGAAGGCGAGAGCCTCAGCCACGGTGAATGGGTTGGTAGCTTCCATACCCTTACCTGTAGGAGCAGCCTCCTTAACGGTAAGCTCGTATGAAACAGATGCTGCCTCATAATCATTGTTTCCTGCGAACTCAGCTGTAATGGTTGTCTTACCTGCGGCAACCAGTGTGATGTTACCACTTCCGTCGATTGTTGCGACACTTGTGTCAGAGCTGCTATATGTAACAGGCAGGTTGTTCTCGTTGCTCAGTGTTGGGAACTGGTTGTCGGCAGAACCGATAGTAACGGTGCGTGATGCTGTGCCCCAAGAAAGACCGGCAGGCTTCTTTGCCTCACCGCTAAACAGTTTGACATCGTCAAAACGGGCGTTTGAGCTTTGAGCCATTGTGAATGTGATGCTAATCTGTGATGTACCGGCAGAAACAGTGATAGGGTATGTGTAATCATTGCCAGTATTTTCTGCCTCACCTACTGTAGCACCTTCAGCTGTAACAGTAAGATTCTTGTTTGATTTGAAACGGAGGGTAAGGTTACCGCTTGCACCGTTCAAAGCAATATTTGCGGTAAAGTAACCACCGCTCTTTGCAATAAGCAACTCAGGTGCGGTTCCACCGGCAAGAGACTCATCGTAAATGGTAGTACCACTCTTGTGTGTACCGTCATCATTGAGGACTTGTCCACCAAAGGTGTAGTTTGCGTTGACACCATTAACAGCTGTTTTTGGTTCCCAGCCTGTCCAGTCCTCTTGCCAGATGACATTCTGTGCGAACATACTTCCGCAGAAGACCATCATGATACTTAGTAATGAATAGCGTAAAATTTTGTTCATGATAATTAATGCTTTAAAAGTTAATAATAATGTTATTGTTCTGCAAAGTTAAACATTTCTTTTGATTAGCGCAAACGTTTTAGTATGAAAATTGCATATAAAAATATGGGTACGCACACAGGGGTGCATACCCATATATATAATAATGTGTAATTCAGGCAGTGTTATTTTATAACCTTTGATGTGCGTGTCTGTCCGTTCGCAAGCTTCTCTACTCTGATGAGAACACCGTTTGCCTGATTGATGTCTACCTCTCTGCCATCAATGGTATAATAGCTTGTGGAAACAGCGGCGTCATTAGTGAATGTCTTGCTGATGCTCGTGATAGGATCCATATTTGACTGTGGGTAGTACTCTGTGTAGTTACTGCTACCGCCATCGTTACCATTCTTCATGTTCTCCTCAACCAGACCGCTGAGGTAAACCTCGATGTTGCTGTACTTACCCTGTGGGTCAACAGTGAACTTATTAGGATCAAGGTCACCGCCGTTAGCTTGCTCCCATGCGTCAGGCATACCGTCGTTGTCAGCATCGAAGTCAGCGGCGCGGCTGGTAGACTCAAGCTCATACGTACCTTGGTCGGCAACGACATCGATGCGTCCTGCTTTGCCCGTTACAGAGCCTTTGTATGTTGCAGTACCACTTGAGATCTCCTCAGCATATCGTGTGTCAACACCGTCACGGTAGATAGATACGCCGGCGAAAGACAGAACCTTGCTGTATGCGTCCTGAGCGGAGTGTGTTGTGATGTCGCCGGTGTGTGTAGGCTCGTCGAGTTTTATTCTAACACAGTCCTCACCATTGCTGTTCTGCTTGTATGTGACACCGTCTCCATAGTAGTGGTTTACATCCTTGCTGTACCTCTCGTTGTCAATGAAGAAAGTACCGCTATCATAGCTTACCGCACCCCAGTTGTTGTTGGTAGGAGAGGTGTTGGTGCTACCATCCTTGTTGGCGAAGTAGTTGCCCTCAATGAAATAACGGCTGGTCATGGTCCAATAGATAGGGTAGCCTTCCGCATTTCCAGATGCGCCTACGGTCACTGTTGTCACACGGTTGGTGGTTGCGGCAGGACCAGTCTTGTAATAGTTGTTGTAAATGTTGACGTAGCCACCGCCAGGACCACCGTAGCATCCGTTGCCGCAGTTGTATACAATACAGTTGCGGAAGTCTACGTTCTCTGCCTGTACCGCATTCTGCCAGTTGAACTCACTGTACCGTTTGTTACTTGTGTATCCTGTCCAGTCATAGCGTGCTCCGTTGAAGCGTGGTGAACGGTTGTTTACGTGTAGGATGATGTTATGGTGGAAAGAAGCAAGCTTGCCGCCCCAGATTCCTCCATAGCCGTGGGCACCTTTGCCGTGACCGGCATTGTTAAGACTTTCTCCTAATGTACACCATTGCATTGTGAAGTTGTTGTTGTCATAGAACGATGCAACCTCATCAATACTCCATGAGAAGGAGCAGTGGTCGATGATGATACCGGTGAAGTGGCGTGCGGTTGAGGCATCTGCTCCGTCGTTAACATTCTTCTCCTCTCCGCGTCGTATACGGATATATCGCATTATGATATTGTTTCCATTCGGGTTTACGGTGTAATATCTTAATGTGATACCAGGATATGGAGCAGTCTGGCCAGCAATGGTTGTGTTTGCTGGAATATTCAGGTTGGAAGCCAGTTCAATGACACCACCGACGTCAAAAACGATAGTACGTGGACCAGCCTGTGACAGTGCCCATCGTAGTGATCCTTCACCAGTGTTGTTGAGGTTCGTGACATGATAAATCTTTGTCGTTCCGTCGGCGGCACGTCCTCCGGTAACGTAGCGTCCATGTCCTTCTGCACCGGGGAAAGCCGGTGTTTGTGCCACTGCCGCCATACTAATGGCTGCCATGGCAAGGGATAATGCTATTTTCTTCATAATTGTTTATTTCAATAAATGTCTTTTTATTAATCATTGATAGGCAGACCTTGCTGTTCCATCTCTAAGGAAGCCCAGATGAACGGACCAACACCCTTACCGTCGTTGTCACGGATAGGCTCGCTCATGTAGTACTCGAAAGAACCGTCACGGCGTGTGTTCTCCTTTACGTTTGGTGCAGCCTTCAGCACTTTCGGGGTGACACCCGGACCGAGTCCGCTGACCTCACAGCACTTCGTAAGTGAGATGGTCTTGTCGGCGTTTACCTTGATAAACTCCTTGATGATGCCGTTATATGCCTTCACACCTGCGTCACGGAAGCTCTCATCAAGATAACCTTTGCGGTAGCCTTTCAACAGGCAATATGCAAACATTGAAGAGGCGGTAGCCTCCAAGTAATTTTTCGGATCTTTTACGTCAAGCACGTCATACCATACACCAGTCGTCTGGTCTTGGCATTTCACGAGAGCGGTCATCGCTTTCTTGAATACGTTTATGACTTCCTGTCGGCGAGCATAGTTTTCAGGCAGTGCATCCAGCACCTCTACCATTGCCATTGTGTACCATCCCATGGCGCGAGCCCAGGAATGTTGTGACAGTCCAGTCTCTTTGTTTGCCCAGAATTGTGTGTGGGTCTCGTCCCATGCGTGCTTCCATAAGCCAGTTTCCTCATCGTAGGTACGCTTGTCGGTCTTTAATATCTGGTCTACTGCGTCGTCATAGTATTTCTTGGCTTTTTTCTCCCCCTTGATAACAGGTGCGGCCTGAGTATAGAACGGTAGTCCCATGAAGATACCGTCGAGCCAAACCTGATATGCGTAGATAGCCTTGTGCCAGAATACTCCTTCCTTGGTCCGAGGTTGCTTCTCCAATTGCTTGAAGAGGGTCTTCAGTGCTGTGAGTACATTCTCTTGTTTGTCCTGCAGATACATGTTCAACAGGAATTTCCCTGGTCGCACATTGTCAAGGTTGAACTCGTCATAGTTATATCCTGTGGCTTTTCCCTTCTCATCAATCATTTTGTCAGGGAACTGTTTCAGATACTCGTATATGCTTTGGTCTTGATAACGTAGATAAGTGTCAAGCATGGCACCCATCTCAGTACCGCTTGTATAGCTCCAGCGTGGCTTCTTGGCGAAGTCAAGCATATATGCTTCCGGTACACGCTGCATCTCAGAGTGTGTCATCCACTCAGAATAGTTCTTGTAAGGCTTCTCTGCAAGAATAAGGTTGCCGTTGACAAAGAGATTGTCAAAATGAATGTCGTGGCTCTTGCCGGTACGTTCCACAGGCATCTTTGTCACTCCGTTGAACTGACAGTTCTCAACGTTGATGTTATAGATGTTGTTAGCGTCCTCAAGACCATTAAGCTTGATTCCGAACTGGCTCTTCTGACAAGTGACATTAGTCATGTAGACATTACGTACGGTAGGAATGAAACCACGCTTCGCCGGCTCGTTAGGCTCATAGCCAAGGTTGATGCGCATGACGCTCTCCTTACATTGTCCTACCGTGACATCACGCATGTATATGTTCTCAATAATACCGCCACGGCAAGTGTTTGTCTTGATGCGTAGTACGCGGTCGAGATTCGGGGAGTCCATACGGCAGTTCTCAACGAACACGTTCTGGCAACCGCCGGTTATCTCTGAACCTACTACAACGCCACCGTGACCGTCCTCCATGGTACAGCCGCGCACGATGATATTCTTTGATGGTATGTTCCATATACGCCCGTCAGCGTTTCGTCCACTCTTGATGGCTATACAGTCGTCACCGGTGTGGAACTCGCAGTCTTCAATGAGGACGTTCTCACATGACTCTGGGTCGCAGCCGTCACCGTTTGGTCCCTCATTCCATATCTTTACTCCTTTTACCGTAAGGTTCTTACAGAGCAATGGATGGATTACCCAGAAAGGCGAGCGCAACAATGTCACATCCTTTATGGCTACATTCTCACATTTGTAAATGTTGATAAGCTGTGGGCGCAGACCGGTGTCTTTCATGTTACGCTCCTCAAAAGGTTTTCCTGCCTCACTGTATTCAAATAACAGAGGCCTACCAATTTTCTGGCTCTCCTTCAGCTCTGGAGTCCATCCGAAGCGGTCTTTACCACACATCTTCCACCATGTCTCGCTTGAGCCGTTGCCGTCAATGGTGCCCTCACCTGTTATAGCAACGTTATTCTCACCATACGCATATATACATGGCTGATAGTTCATACAGTCCATGCCTTCCCAGCGTGTCAGTACGATAGGGAACAGGCTCTGGTCAAATGCGAACAAGAGTTTGGCATCTTTCTGTATCTCTAAGTTAACATTACTTTTCAAAGTTATAGGGCCGGTATTGAAGACACCAGCAGGTACGATAACCTTTCCGCCACCTTTCTTTGAGCACTCGGCGATAGCCTTGTTGATTGCTTTCTGGTTCTTTGCAGGCGTGGCCTTTGTCGATGCACCATACTTCGTTATGTTGAAGGTGCGATTAGGGAATGTCGGTTCTTGTACACTTTTCTCGATCTGTTTGTAGAGTTCGTCGTTCCAGTTGTCTGCCGATGCGCAGAGAGGGAGCAATAACCCCAATAACAATAGGTTTAAATACCGCATCATAGTTTTTGATTGTTTGTTGTTTGATTAATTATTTTTATTTCCATTTTATGCTACAAAGGTAGAAAAAAAATGCCGATTATAGGACTTAATATATAAAAAATGTGTTTTTTCTAATAAAAAATTTGTTTTTTTAAAACATATAATATATATTTGTGGCATCTTTTTTCGATTTCGTTCTTGCGAAATCAATATTGATGGAGGTTGGCAGCATCCTGCGCCAACCTCTTTTTTTTGTGGAAAAATTTGCAGGAATCGACAAAACTCCTTATATTTGCAGCCGAAAACTAACAAATTAATTTATTCTTAACATTAAAAGCCTATCGAAACAGCATTACTTAGATTAAAATAATTTAGGGAATGAAAGATTTGAATGAGATGACCGACGAAGCGTTGGCCATGTCGTATGTAAATGGAAACAACAGGGCTTTTGATGTGTTGCTCTCACGTACACAATCGAAACTGTTCTCGTATATCCTTTTCGTGGTGAGAGACCATGACAAGGCTGACGATATATTCCAAGAGACGTTTGTTAAGATTATCACGAAACTACATCAGGGGAAATATGTGCCAAGCGGTAAGTTCAGCGCATGGATGATGCGTATTGCGCATAATGTCATCATGGACTGGTATCGCGAGCTTCGTATGGATAAGGTTGTCGAAGCCCCACAAGATAACGACCTGTCTAATATGGGTGGCAATGATGTCCTTGATGGTAATATTGAGAACCAGTTTGTTAACGCCCAGGTGCTGGATGACGTCAGGAAGATGATGAACATGTTGCCACCGACGCAGCGTGAGGTGGTATTCATGCGTTTCTATCAGGAACTGTCTTTCAAGGAGATTGCCGAGACAACAGGCGTAAGCATCAATACCTCTTTGGGAAGAATGCGCTATGCTATATTAAACCTCCGTCGTATGGCGAAGGAACACAATGTACATCTGCAACTGGCATAGAAATCCTTTCTAAAAACAACACATATATGGCTACGTCCGGCGGTTTTGCCGCCGGATTATTTATCAAGGCTTTTCAACTCACGGATAGTTGCTAAAGGATCAGCAGACTTGAAAACATAGCTTCCGCTAACCAATACATTGACTCCAGCCTTGACTAAGCGTGGAGCTGTGTCTGCCTGTACACCACCGTCTACCTCAATAAGTGCATTGCTGCCGGTTCTCTCAATGAGCTCACGTAGCTGTGTCACTTTCTCTATAGTGTGCTCAATGAACTGCTGTCCGCCGAATCCAGGGTTTACACTCATTATCAAGACCATGTCAATGTCACGGATAATGTCTTCGAGTATCCATACTGGTGTTGACGGGTTTAGAGTCACACCGGCTTTCATTCCGGTAAGGTGAATCTCATGGATGGCACGGTGCAGATGTCGGCATGCCTCATAGTGTACGTTCATCATCATGGCACCGAGCTTGGCGGTCTGCTGGATGTATCTCTCTGGTTGCTCAATCATGAAATGTACGTCCAATGGCTTTTTGCAAACCTTTCCAACCGCTTCAAGTATGGGAAATCCAAATGATATGTTTGGAACGAAGATTCCATCCATGACATCCAAGTGCAACCAGTCGGCGTCACTGCGGTTAATCATGTCTATCTCATGTCCTAAGTGCAGGAAGTCGGCGGCAAGCAACGATGGAGAAACAAGAGTTCGCATATCAGTTGAGGCAATAATTGTGGATTTTTCCGTTTAGCGTAAATGTCCGATAGGTGTATGCTATCTGGCGGATGATGTTTAACGTTTTCTCAGACGGATTCATTTCCTCGGATGTAAAATACTTCATAGGCAAAGGGAATTAATGATTTGTTTATCTATTGTATTAACGAATGACTTTGTTGTTTATTATATCAAAATAGAAAATAATTTTATTCATGTTTTGCAATAAAACGGGTAAAAAATTTGTGGAGTCAAATAAAACCTGTAAATTTGTGGATTATCAAGGATATACAGAGTATATGATAGTAAAAGTATGCGGCATGCGCGATGCCCAAAATATTCGTGCGGTGGAGGAGTTAGGCATTGACTGGATGGGGTTTATCTTCTTTCCAGAGAGTCCGCGGTATGTTAGTCAGATACGTAGCCGCGCGGGTATTATTCCTGACTATTCCTCATTAGGTAAAGATGATGTGGAGGTCAGACAAAAGACAAAGCCCAAGAGAGTAGGGGTGTTTGTTGATGACATGCCTCAGAATATTGTGACACGTGTATATAATTATAAACTCGATATCATACAGTTACACGGCTCAGAGAGCGAGGTGATGATTGATAACCTTCGCAGGACACTTGACCCGGATATTCGTCCGGGAATAAAAATAATGAAAGCCATAAACATATATACCGCAGAGGATATACTGAGATATAAGCAATATAAAGGACATGTAGACTATCTCCTCTTCGACACGAAGACAAGGCTGGCTGGCGGTAGTGGCATTCAGTTTGATTGGAACTTGTTGAATGAGTATGATGGCGACATTCCTTTCCTGCTAAGTGGCGGTATAGGTCCAGATGACGCAGAGCGCATATCAGCATTCTCACATCCAATGCTTGCAGGCATAGACCTTAACTCCAGGTTTGAGACAGAACCTGGAATCAAGGATGTCGAAGCGTTAAGAACGTTCTTGGAAAAGATAAGAAGCTAATACAATTTAAATAATTCTGTAATAGTTCTCCTTCCGAGGTCTTGCGGTAGGGTTGCTCCTGTCAGGATATCCAAGTGAGATGCTCCCGACTCCCATGACGTCATCGGGAAGACCAAATCGTTTTATCAGCTTTTTGCCTTCCTCCGTGTCAAACATCTCGCGCTCACGGTTGATCCAGCATGAGGCAAGACCAATGGAGTGGGCTGCCAGCATCATGTTTCCAAGCACAAGAGTACCGTCGCAGATGCCATTTCGCCATTTCTCCGGGCGTGATGCGAATACAAGGACGATAGTGGGTGCATCATAGTATGGATTACTGTCGACACCCATAATCTCTGCGTTCATCCTGACAAGCTGCGCAATGATGTCTGGATCTTGTACGGCGACAATCCAAGGGTCTTGGTAGTTCATTCCTGTGGGAGCGTATGTTCCTGCCTCAAGAACGGCTTTCAGCTCTTCTTCCGTAATCTGCTCCTTTTTATACCTGCGAATGCTTCTTCGCTCACGTAATGCTTTTAAAACTTCGTTGTCCATAAGGATATGTTTCTAATAATTCATGTTGTATCTTTTTATCATATGCAAAGATATGCTTTTTCTCTTAACTCCCCAACTTTTCATTTATTTTTATTTGTTTTCGCTTTGCTAATGTATAAAAAAACATTATCTTTGCAAAAAAGATAAATGTGTCACGGTATTATGATGCAGGAACACAATAGCGGTATTGATACTTGTCCTTGGTATGCTGTTCGCCTTTTCTCATTGAAACTGAAAGAGGTGGAGGCTTATTTCATGTCTAAGGGCATGGAGACGTTTGTTCCGCGGCAGTGGGTAGACTATGAGAAGAATGGCAGGGTCTTCCATGAGCTTCGTCCTGTGGTCCATAACCTGATATTTGTAAAAAAAACAAATACAGATCAGGAGATGACGAAGGTCATGATGGAGTCAAGCTTCAAGATGTCTGTCATCAAGAAGAATACTGCTGACAGAGCATATTACGAGATTCCTGCCCGGGAGATGCATGAGTTCAAGCTTATGTGTAATCCGGAGGTGGAGCTGCGACAATATCTCAGTGAACAGGAGGCGAGAATGAAGCCTGGTGCCGAAGTACTGGTTAAGTTTGGACCATTGAAAGGTCTTACGGGACGTCTGGTGCGTATAAGCAAGAAGTACTATCTCCTCAAGGAGGTGCCTGGTATGGGAGTGGCGTTAAAAGTGTCACGTTGGTGTTGTGTATCCAAGAAATAGAGTGTAAAATGCGTCGGAACTAACAATAAACAACTAAATACAGAAATATGTTTGGATTAGGATTTCAAGAGGTGTTAGTCATAGCCCTTATCATCCTGCTGCTTTTCGGAGGCAAGAAGATTCCGGAGCTGATGCATGGTCTGGGAAAGGGCGTGAAGAGTTTTAAGGACGGAATGAAAGATGTGGAGAACGTAGCATCTGATGATAGCCCGAAAGTTAGCGAAACCTCATCCCTGAACAAGGACGATGCGAGTGGGCAGTGATGCTGAAATGACATTCTGGGAGCATCTCGACGAGCTGCGCAGTATGTTGATACGTGCCATTGTCGTGGTGGCGGTATTTGCAATTGCCGCGTTTTGTCTGAAAGATATACTTTTCGGTATTGTGTTAGCTCCCCGTTCCTCCGGTTTCGTAACTTACAGGTTGTTGGGAGTGGAGCCTTTCGAGGTCCAGCTGATGAATATTGGTTTGACAGAGCAGTTCATGACGCATGTGAAAGTATCTGCGTACAGTGGGTTACTGCTGGCATCGCCATACGTGCTTTATCTGCTTTTCCGGTTTGTCTCTCCAGGACTGTATAACAGCGAGCGGCACATTGCCATGACAGTTGTTGGAGCCGGTTACCTTATGTTTGTCATGGGAACGTTGCTGAACTATTTCCTGGTCTTTCCGCTGACAGTCCGCTTTCTGGGAACCTATCAGGTGAGTGATGATGTGGCAAACATGCTTACGCTGCATTCGTATATTGACACTTTTATGATGATGGGTCTTATGATGGGTGTGATGGCTGAGTTGCCTGTTGTCTGTGGACTTATGGCTCGGATGGGATTGCTCTCTGTGGGAATGATGAAAGCCTATCGGCGGCATGCGGTGGTGGTGATACTCATTGTGGCGGCAGTGATTACACCAACTGCGGATGCCTTTACGTTGTTTGTTGTGGCATTGCCCATATGGATGCTGTATGAAATTAGTATTTTTGTTTGCAAGATAGTACAAAAACAATATGATAGTGTTAAAGAGAATTAGAATTACCCTTGCTGCCATCTTTTTTATTGGTATCACACTGTTGTTCCTTGACTTCAGTGGAACGCTTCACCAATGGTTGGGATGGATGGCGAAAATCCAGTTTCTGCCGGCTGTGCTGGCAATCAATGTGGCTGTTATTATTGGGCTGTTGTGTCTGACATTGCTCTTCGGACGTATCTACTGCTCGGTTATTTGTCCATTGGGAGTAATGCAGGATATCTTCGGTGCCCTTGGTATGAAAGCAAAGAAAAACAGGTACACCTATTCTGCGGCAAAGTCATGGCTGCGCTATACCATGCTGGCTGTTATGGTCGTGGCTGTCATTGCCGGGGTAGGGAGTGTAGTACAACTGCTCGCCCCATATAGTGCCTACGGAAGGATTGCCACAATGCTTCTTCAGCCTGTTTATGAATTGGGTAACAACATGTTTGCGGTGTTGGCGGAACGGGCAGACAGCTATGCTTTCTATACTAAGGACGTGTGGATGAAGAGTCTTCCTGTGTTAGTGATTGCTGTCGTGACTCTCTTCGCTTTGGCATTCTTGGCATGGCGCAACGGCAGAACCTATTGTAACACGATCTGTCCGGTAGGTACGGTATTAGGCTTTTTCTCACGTTTCTCCTTGATGAAGGTCTACTTCGATGAGAGCAAATGCCGTAACTGTTCTTTGTGCTCTAAGAACTGTAAGGCTTCGTGTATCGACTATAAGACGCATACGGTGGACCATAGCCGCTGTGTGGTATGTGGCGACTGTCTGGCTTCTTGCAAATTTGGTGCGTTGAACTATGGAAAAAAACATTCCGGTCAAACAGGTAGTTCTGACCAGTCTGATGCTTCTGAAAAGAATAGCGTATCCGGCTCACGTCGTTCCTTCCTTCTCGCTACTGCAATGGCTGCGACAGCAGCAATGGCGCAGGAAAAGAAAAAGGTTGATGGTGGACTGGCTGTTATTGAGGATAAGGTTGCTCCAAGTAGGCAGACTCCTCTCACACCTCCTGGCTCACGGAGTGCCACGAACATGGCGAGGCGATGCACTGGTTGTCAACTGTGTGTGTCAGAGTGCCCAAATAATGTTTTACGACCGTCGACAGACTTGTTGCATCTCATGCAACCTGTAATGTCTTACGAGCGGGGGTATTGCCGTCCGGAATGTACCCGTTGTTCGGAGGTTTGTCCCACTGGTGCCATCGAGAAAGTGGCTCATGAGGAGAAGTCATCTGTTCAGATCGGTCATGCAGTTTGGATAAAAAAGAACTGTATTCCGTTGACAGACGGAGTGGAGTGTGGCAATTGCGCCCGTCATTGTCCGTCAGGTGCTATTGAAATGGTACCTTCTGACCCGGATGATGAGACTTCAGCTTATATACCAGCGGTCAACGAGGCACGTTGCATCGGCTGTGGAGCATGTGAGAATCTCTGTCCTGCGCGTCCGTTCTCTGCGATTTATGTCGAGGGACATGAGGTTCACAGGATGATTTGAGGTTTTATTATTATCGTGATAACGTAATATCGTAATATCGTAATATCGTAATAACGAAACCTCGTAATGTCGTAATACCGTAATAACGAAATAACGCAATAACAAAAACAATGAACAAAGATATTTCACGCCGGAAATTCCTAAAGGTTGTTGGTGCCGGCACTGCGGCAACAACTGCTATGATGGTGGGCTGCAAGGAAAATAAAAGCTCTCAGGTTGAGATGGAGTACAAGAAACAGGTGGAGCCGCCTAAAGGACAGATGACCTATCGCCTGAACCCCAAGACGAAAGAGAAGGTGTCGCTGTTGGGCTATGGCATGATGCGCCTGCCTACGACGAGTGGAGGTGCCTCGGGACGTGAGAGCGAGGATGCTATTGACCAGGAGATGGTAAACAAACTTGTTGACTATGCCATAGACCACGGTGTCAATTACTTCGATACTTCGCCAGCTTATTGCCAAGGACATTCTGAAGAGTCCACTGGAATAGCGTTGCACCGTCACAAGCGTAGCGAGTATTTCGTGGCGACAAAACTCTCAAACTTCGATGAGGAGACTTGGTCGCGAGAGGAGTCCATAAAGATGTACCATAACTCCATGAAGTACCTGCAAGTGGACTATATCGATTATTACTTGCTGCATGGTGTGGGAATGAAAGGTATGGAGGCATTGGAAGGACGCTATCTCGATAATGGTATGCTCGACTTCCTTTTGGAGGAACGTAAGGCAGGCAGGATTAAGAACCTCGGCTTCTCCTATCATGGCGACATCAAGGTTTTTGACTATCTCTTGGAGCGTCATGACAAATATCAGTGGGATTTCGTACAGATAGAACTGAACTATCTGGATTGGGACTATGCCAACGAGATTAATGAGCGTAACACGGATGCCCGCTATCTGTATGCTGAATTGGAGAAACACCATATTCCGGCAGTCATCATGGAGCCATTGCTTGGTGGAAGGCTTGCTAATGTGCCGCAGTATCTGGCAACGGAAATGAAGAAACGTGATCCGGAGAGGTCTGTAGCATCGTGGGCTTTCCGTTATGCCGGAACACCAAAGGGGGTGCTGACTGTGTTGAGTGGCATGACTTATATGGAACATCTTAAAGATAATCTTCTTTCATATTGTCCATTAACTCCTGTCACAAAGGATGATGAGGCTTTCCTTTATGATATTGCCAAGCAGATTGTGGGCGTAGAGACTATTCCATGTAATGATTGTAAATACTGTATGCCGTGTCCGTATGGTATTGATATTCCAGCTATCTTCGTACATTATAATAAATGTAAGAACGAGGGGACATTGCCCAGAGACCGGCAGTCGGAGGACTATCGTAAGCTGCGTAGGCAATATCTTATAGGTCTCGACCGTGTCGTTCCGCGTGAGCGGCAGGCAGACCACTGCATCCAGTGTGGTCAGTGTGAGCCTCATTGTCCACAGAACATCCGCATTCCGAAGGAACTGGCGAAGCTCAGTGGTATGATAGAGGAAATGAAACGGCAGAGTGATGTGCTGTAACTGAATAAAAAAAGGCTGTGTCTCCTTAAAGAGATACAGTCTTTTTGATATTACTTCTTCTTGTGAATCAGTTTGTTAGAATTCACTGGTAAAGTGAAACTTTATATGCTCAAAGTCTTGCTGTGCCATGGATAACACATAGCTGGAGTCTGCCAGAAAGACGTCACGCCCCTCACGATCCTTTGCCATATATTGGTATTTGCGCTTCTTGAAACTCTCCAGTTCCTTTTCATCGTCAGCCTCTATCCAGCATGCTTTATACAGGTGAACGGGTTCCCAACGGCACTTGGCATTATACTCGTTTTCCAGACGGTATTGGATAACCTCAAACTGGAGTTGTCCTACAGTACCGATGATCTTTCTGCCGTTGAACTGGTTGATAAACAACTGTGCCACACCTTCGTCCATAAGTTGCATGATACCTTTCTCAAGCTGTTTTGACTTCATCGGATCGTCGTTCTCAATGTATTTGAACATCTCTGGCGAGAATGACGGAAGACCGCGGAAATGTATCTGTTCTCCTTCTGTCAGCGTGTCGCCAATCTTGAAGATGCCATTGTCTGGCAGACCGACGATGTCACCCGGCCATGCTTCTTCGATGGTGCTCTTGCGCTGTGCCATAAACTGGGTAGGGGAGGAGAAGCGGATGGTTTTGCCTTGCCGCACATGAAGGTAGGGCTGGTTTCGCATAAACTTACCACTGCAAACTTTGCAGAAGGCTATACAGGAACGGTGGTTGGGGTCGATGTTTGCTGTAATCTTGAAGATGAATCCCGTGAACTTCGGCTCATCGGGCTGGATGTCGCGCTCTTCTGCCTTTGTGGGTTTGGGAGATGGGGCTATCTCAACGAAACAATTCAAGAGTTCCTGTACACCGAAATTGTTCAGGGCTGAGCCGAAGAATACTGGGGCAACCTCCGCACTGCGGTAGGTGGCAACTTCGAATGGCGGATATACTCCGTCAACTAATTCCAAATCATCGCGTAGCTGATTGGCATCTTGCTCACCGACATGGCTCTCGAGTTCCTTGCTGTTTATGTCTACTTCTATCTTCTCAGTTACTCGCTGTTTGTCGGGAGTGAAGAGGTCGAGCTTGTTTTCATAGATATTGTACACGCCCTTGAATTTGGCTCCTTGGTTAATAGGCCAGCTTAAAGGACGTACCTTAATCTGCAGTTCCTGCTCAAGCTCATCAAGAAGGTCGAAGGGGTCACGTCCCTCGCGGTCCATCTTGTTGATGAAAATGATGACGGGGGTATTCCGCATACGACACACTTCCATAAGCTTTCTTGTCTGTGTCTCCACACCTTTCGCACCGTCAACAACAATAATGGCGGAGTCTACAGCTGTCAGTGTACGGTATGTGTCCTCGGCAAAATCCTGGTGACCAGGAGTGTCAAGGATATTTACTTTATATTCAATGTCGGAACCTTCGGGGGTGTAGTCGAACTCCATGACTGATGTTGACACCGAGATACCGCGTTGCTTCTCAATATCCATCCAGTCGGAGGTGGCTGTCTTGCGTATCTTGTTGCTTTTAACAGCACCGGCAACCTGTATCTGACCACCGAACAACAGGAATTTTTCTGTTAGTGTGGTCTTTCCTGCATCCGGGTGGGAGATAATGGCGAAGGTCCGCCTTCTTTCAATTTCTGTATTCATTAATTATCAATTTTATGTCGCTTTGCTCCATGATTTTTCTCAATTTTCGCCTTCCAACTTCCCAATACACACCTCAAGGCTTTCTTCCCAATATGGGATTTCTATACCATAGGTCTCTTTCAACTTGGTCTTGTCAAGGACACTGTAGTGTGGACGTGCCGCTGGAGTAGGGTACTCGCTGGTGTGAAGTGGCTTTACCTTGCAAGTGTTGATTCCTGCGATACGATGGATGGCTTTAGTGAAGTCATACCAGCTGATAACTCCTTCGTTGGAGAAATGATATATGCCTGGCACTACACCTTTATCTATTGCTGTCATAATTGCAATGGCGAGGTCATGGGCGTATGTAGGAGTACCAATCTGGTCGAAGATGACACCTAACTCACTCTTTTCTTTTCCAAGACGAAGCATCGTCTTTACGAAATTATTGCCAAAAGTGGAATAGAGCCATGCCGTGCGGATAATCATGGTATTTGGACATGCAGCTTGCGCAGCCTTCTCTCCGTTTAGCTTGGTCGTTCCATATACGCTGTTGGGACATGTGGGCATGTCGGGTGTATAGGGAATATGTCCCGTGCCGTCAAACACGTAGTCGGTGGAGATCTGTATGAGCCAGCCTCCTCTCTTTCCTATGGCGGAGGCGAGGTACCCGGGGGCTGTGCTGTTGAGCATGGTACATAGCTCTACGTTTGACTCTGCCTTGTCAACAGCCGTATATGCGGCACAGTTTACGATACCGTCAATATTATTTTCCTGTACAAAGCGGTCGATTGCGCTGGCATCTGTTATGTCCAGTTCCGCTACATCAGTGTTGTAGAACGTATGCATTGGATAGTCTTTCTCCAATATTTGCATCTCGTTACCAAGTTGACCATTACAGCCGGTGATTAGTATATTCATACGCTTATTTATCATTTGTCATTTATCAATTATCATTTAGGACAAGCTCTCCAGACTTGTCTGCCTGATAGTAGTCGGAAAGCATACCTATAAGAGTTGTGATTTCCTTAATAGCATGCTGGGTATCTTGTGTTATCTCTTTCTTTTGTAAACGCAACATCATTGTTCCGTACAATGCGTTAAAGCATGTCTCTATCTCATGCTCGTCTTTGTTGGCTCCTTTGTTGCGTAACTCAACGATAAAAGGTAATACACGATAGTACTCGGAGTTATAGAACGGGAACTTGGGAGATTGCAGTAATGCACCGTGCAGCTCCTCCAATTGCTGAAGGACGACTTTGTTTATTTGAAGATGCCCCTTGTCTCTTAGTCCCTCATTGTTCATCATCCTCACCAGATTTCCGAACCAGTCAGTCTCCTCCTCTAATTGCTCTTCAGTATAGTTGAACCTTGAGATGTATTCCTTCCTTAAGCGCGTCAACGAACAGTCGTATGCGCGTATGATGTCTTCGACCTGCCACATATAAAGCAGGTATTCGGCAATACTTTTCTTTCTTAGTTCCTGGGCTATAAACATCTTGCTAATTACAATTTAATGATTAAAACGATAAGCGGTCTTACCATTCAGGCAACTGATACAGGTTGAAAATAAGACCTATAAGGGCAACGAGTGAGAAGATAATCACAACAGAGCCGATAACCTTATTGATAATCAATATTCCATTGGTGTCAAACTTATTGCGAATCTTGTCAACAAGCCACGTAAGACCAAACCACCATAGCAAAGCACCAAGGATGATGCTGAGGTAACCTACAAACATTTCAAAAGGGTGGTTGGGTATGATGAAGGCAAAAGAGCCGAAGGTTGCCATGAAAAGGAATATTATAAGCGGATTGCTCAAGGTTACAAAGAATGCGGTAATGGCATTGTGGGTCAGCGACCCTTTCTGGTTGGAGCTCTTATGGGCGTTCTTCATAGGGTCTGACATAAAACAATAAATTCCAAAGCCTAATAGCATGACACTACCTAAAATCTGTAGTATAAACTTGTTCTCGGCATTGTTGATGAAGTCCATTACGAAACTCATTCCCAAACCAGTTATCAGGGCATAGATGATATCGCTCGCCGCAGCACCCATGCCTGTGACAAAACCATACCACCTGCCTTTGTTCAAAGTGCGCTGGATACATAGTATTCCCACCGGTCCCATCGGAGCCGATGCCAATATACCGATGACTATACCTTTGTACATACAATCCAGTATATCTATCTGAAAAGGAAAAGGCAAATTCATATCTGCCTGCAAAGGTACAAAAATTTCGATTAAATGAGAGCAAAGAAAGCTTGTTTTCTTTGCCGAGTGTGAGAAATTTATGAAATAAGCGAGCACAAATCAAAGGAAAAAGTGTTTTTTCTGCTGACCCATGAGACGATTGTTATGATTCGCAAGCGTTAAAAAAGCGTAAAAAGAAAAATAAACTACTTCTTCTCAACGTTCCGCTCTCAACTAATTATTACCTTTGCAAGTATATCTGAATATCAAACTAAAAACAAGGATTTATGAATACACAACAGCAGAAGCCTTATGTTATAGGCTTGGATTTAGGAGGAACAAACTCAGTCTTCGGTATCGTTGACCAACGTGGTGAGATAAAGGCTACCACCGCAATCAAGACACAAGGGTATGATAAGGTGGAGGATTATGTAGATGCCTGTGTCGAGGCTCTTCAGGTAATCATCGAGCAGGTTGGTGGAATAGATACTGTCAAGGCGATGGGTATCGGTGCTCCAAACGGTAACTATTATACTGGTAATATTGAGATGGCACCAAATTTGGCTTGGGCTCATGGTACTGTCGTTCCTTTGGCAAAGCTGTTCTCCGACCGTCTGGGTATTCCCGTGGCACTGACTAACGATGCCAATGCTGCCGCAGTGGGCGAAATGACCTACGGCGTGGCACGTGGCATGAAGAACTTCATTATGATAACTCTCGGTACTGGCGTCGGCTCAGGTATAGTTGTAAACGGACAGGTGTTGTATGGCTGCGACGGCTTCGCCGGTGAACTTGGACATGTTATCATGCGTCGTGAGAACGGACGTAGCTGTGGCTGTGGACGTAACGGCTGTCTGGAGGCATACTGTTCTGCAACAGGTGTGGCACGTACCGCTCGTGAGTTCCTTGAGAAACGTCAGGATGCGTCTTTGTTGCGTGAACTCGACCCGGAGAAGATCACATCGTTGGATGTGTCTATAGCCGCAAGTAAGGGTGATGCCCTGGCAAAGGAGATTTATGAGTTTACCGGTCACATGCTTGGAGAGGCTTGTGCTGACTTCGCCGCTTTCTCTTCACCTGAGGCTTTTATATTCTTCGGAGGTATGGCAAAGGCTGGTGACCTTATTATGGATCCTATAAAGAAGAGCTACGACGAGCATGTGCTGCCTATCTTCCGCGGTAAGGCTCAGTTCCTGGTTAGCTCTCTTGACGGTGCCAGTGCTGCCGTACTCGGTGCCTCAGCCATTGGTTGGGAAATTTAATTATTGATGACATGCGGTAACGCCGCATGTCTATATTTATAATGAATAGAGAAGACGATATAAGAAATGCGGTAGAGGTATTACGCAAAGGTGGCGTAATCCTCTACCCGACAGATACTATATGGGGAATAGGCTGCGACGCCACCAACTCTGAGGCGGTAAAAAGAGTCTATGGCATAAAACGCAGGGATGACTCTAAGGCGCTGATATGCTTGGTAGACTCCGACGCTCGCATGCAACGATATGTGCGTGAGGTTCCTGAAGTGGCTTGGCAGTTGGTCGATGCTGTTGTCAAGCCTACTACACTGATTCTTGATAATGCGGTCAACCTCGCACCAGAGTTGCTGGCTGAAGACGGCAGCGTGGGTATTCGTATTACTAATGAGCCCTTCTCAAAGGAATTATGTTACCGTTTCCAGAAGGCTTTGGTAAGCACGAGCGCAAATATCAGCGGTGAGCCGTCTCCGCAAAATTATAAGGATATTCCTGAGGAGATTATACAGGCTGTAGACTATGTATGCTTCTCCCGTCGACAGGAGCATAAGCCGCATGAGGCTTCGAGTGTCATCAAACTCACAAAGGATGGCAGGGTAACGATAATCAGAAAGTAATTGTAGTGGAAGGACTTGAGCAGAAGACGCGCTTGGAGCGTATTGTGGAATGGCGGGAGAAACATATTTCTGACCGTAATTTTACTTTGTTGCTGTCTTTCTTCGTCGGGATGTTTGCTGCTGTCGCTGCATATATCCTCCATTCTCTTATTCACCAGATACAACTCTTGCTGCGCTCCGGGTTTAAGATGGACTCCTCAAACTGGCTTTATCTGGTTTTTCCAGTGGTGGGAATCTACCTTACTCACTTGTTTGTGAAGTATGTCGTGAAGGACGATATCTCTCATGGCATTACAAGGGTGTTGTATGCTTTCTCGTCCAAGCAGTCGAAACTAAAGGGACATAATACATGGAGCTCGGTCATAGCGTCTGCCATAACAATTGGGTTCGGTGGATCGGTGGGTGCTGAGGCGCCGATAGTATTGACAGGCTCGGCCATTGGCAGCAATCTCGGACAATTGTTCAAACTGGATAACAAGACCCTTATGCTGTTGGTGGGCTGTGGCGCCTCGGCAGCTATCGCAGGTATCTTTAAGGCTCCTATCGCCGGACTGGTGTTTACCTTGGAGGTGTTGATGGTTGACCTCACCATGGCTTCATTGTTGCCGATCTTGGTCGCTACGGTGACAGCTACTTGTTTCTCATATTTCTTTACGGGCTGGGATTCTCTGTTTGAATACCAGATGGATAAGGCATGGGAGTTGTCTGGCGTGCCGCCAACGATATTGTTAGGTGTGGCGTGCGGATTCATCTCTTTGTATTTCATGCGGCTTATGTCATGGTGTGAGAATGGGTATGCGCGATTGAAGGAGCATAGCTATATCCGGCTTCTTGCCGGAGGTGTGGTGCTTAGCTCTCTTATATTCTTTTTCCCGGCATTGTATGGTGAGGGTTATGACAGTCTTGCCATTCTCATTAATGGGAAGACGGAGGCCGACTGGAACATGCTGCTGAGCCAGTCTCTCTTTGCGGGACATGGTGAGCTGCTGGTCGTTTATGTCGGTATGGTTATACTCACGAAGGTTTTTGCCACCTCTGCTACTAATGGGGCAGGGGGCTGTGGCGGTACGTTCGCTCCGTCGCTGTTCATCGGTGGCTTCCTTGGTTTCTTCTTCTCAAGGATATGGAACATGCATGGTGTCGGTGTTTATATCTCAGAGAAGAACTTCACGCTTATGGGTATGGCTGGTGTCATGGCTGGTGTCATGCATGCGCCGTTGACGGGTATATTCCTTATTGCCGAGCTGACAGGTGGCTATCAGCTGTTCCTGCCATTGATGATCGTGAGCGTGAGCGCATATCTGACCATCTCTCTCTTCGAGTCACATAGTATTTATGCGATACGATTAGCGAGGGAAGGAAAACTGATAACACACCATACCGACCATGCTGTGTTGACACTGATGAGTCTCGACAGTGTCATTGACCGTGACTTCTCGGCTGTACATCCTGATCTGGAGATGGGACAACTGGTTCATGTCATCAGCCGTAGCCGCACCAACTATGTGCCTGTATGTGATGATGGCGGACGTTTGTTGGGTGAGATTGACATCACGAAACTGAGACATGTCATCTTCCGTACGGAGTTGTACCATCGTTTTAAGGTGTCGCAGATAATGACGGAACCGGCAGCGGTGCTTGGTGTCAATGATCCTATGGAGGATGTGATGAGGAATTTCGACAAGACTGATGCCCTCGTACTTCCTGTAGTGGATAATGATGGTATCCTTTTGGGATATATTGCCCGTACACGTATGTTGAATATGTACCGTCAGATGGTAGCAGACCTTTCTGCGGAATAACTATAATGAATTAAAAACAATGACTCGTCAAGACTTGAGAATAGTGTTCATGGGCACACCGGAGTTTGCGGTGGAGACCTTGAAGGCATTGGTGGATAATGGCTATAATGTCGTGGCTGTAGTGACACAACCTGATAAACCGGTGGGGAGACATGGTTCCGTGCTCCAACCTTCGCCAGTGAAGCAGTATGCTATGGAGAAAGGACTACCGGTGCTTCAACCGGAAAAGATGAAGGATCCGGCTTTTGTTGAGGCTTTACGGCAATATGATGCCGACTTGCAAGTGGTGGTGGCGTTCCGGATGTTGCCGGAGGTGGTATGGGACATGCCACGCTTCGGTACGTTTAATGTACATGCTGCTTTGTTGCCTCTCTATCGTGGCGCGGCACCAATCAACTGGGCTGTTATCAATGGCGAGACACAGACTGGTGTTACAACATTCTTCCTTGACCATGATATTGATACCGGGCGTATAATCCTCCAACGTCGGTTTGAGATCCCTGATGATGCGGATGTGGAGTATGTATATGATGGTCTTATGAGGCTTGGAGCACAGGCTGCCATCGACACCATTGACATGATTGTAGAAGGCAACGGCACTGTTGCCAGCACACCACAGGAGGAAGTGGTGGTGGCTGGTTCCGCCAGTCATGCTCTCCCTGTCGCCCCGAAGATTTTCAAGGAGACCTGCCGTATCGACTGGCATCAGCCTGCAAAACGGGTTTATGACTTCATTCGCGGATTGAGTCCTTATCCTGGGGCTTGGACAGAGATGATAGACGATGGCATGCAGCCAACTGTTCTCAAGGTGTTCAAGACTGCTAAGACTGACCGTCCTGTGGCGGGTGACGTGGGGGAGGTGACCATTGAGAGGAACCATCTATATGTGAATTGCTCTGATTGTCAGCTTGAGCTTCTTCTGGTTCAGCTTAGTGGTAAGAAGCGGATGGATGTACGTTCCTTCCTTAATGGCTTCCATGGCATAGAGCCAAGGGTGGAATAGTTTCCAAATTTCTTCTTCCCTAACTTCTAAGTTATTTACTCGTCCCACGGGGAGTAATGCCAGCTTCTCACTCCGTCATCATCGTTGTTGAAGGGAGTCTCTTTTCCCATTGCCTCTTGGTCACTTTGTTGGTTATATACACTCGGTTCCATAAAGGATGTTATATCAACAGGAACCACCTTTATAATCGGTTTGATGTATGTTTTCCGTAGCATGTCTGTTTGTATTAGAAAGTTGATATTCTTTTTCCTTGGTAGATGTATATGCCTTTAGGTAGATTTGGAGTATGTAAACAGGGGGCTCCACGTCCCACACACCGTCCGTAGAGGTCGAAGATACGGTCGTCGACAGATGATTGCTCACGGATAGCATGGTTACCATTGTCATTTTCTTGCTGACATGGGACTGCGCTAATACCTGTGATGGCATCATCGAAGGTATAGCCTTTTGCTCCGCTGCTTTCTGGAACGGCAAGGTAGGCTTTCCCCGCTCCGATGTTGATAGAGTGTCCATCGGCGGTGTCCCAGAAGAATCCCACTGTCTTGTCACTTGCGCTCTTATAGCATAGCTTATAATACAGATAGCCGCTGTCATCAACCATCTCACCTGTTGACCCACGTAGCATGTTGTTTGTCGGTGCTGTCGCTGTAGTCGTGGTGGTATAATAGGTGTATGTTCCTTGTGCTCCCTCTAAAAGCAGTGGTGTTTGTGCAGGCACTACGTCACCCTTTGTATATGTGGTTCCGTATGTCACCCTCCCTTGTACATCGGAGATGGTATGCCCGGTGACACCTTCAGGCATGACAAAGGCATCATTCAAATATATTGTCGCATACTGGGATTCCGAAATGGAGAGGGTGGAAGTGGAGTTTGGGGTAAAAGTGACGGTGATAGTTGATAACCAAATTGTACCATTAACATAAAAAGTTATATTACTGGATTCACCGCTCCATGTTGCTATTTTGTCTTCCGAATATCTTATATTTCCACTTGAAGGTTTATTAATACAGTTAATTTTTTCTTTATTACTTTTATCTCTATTAAATATTATTTGTGTTATACGTCCGCAATGTGAAGATATTGTTAATGTTGATAGTGAGTATATGCGATAGTTTGCGCCATTACCAAATTCGGCATCAGTACTACATATTCTTATACCGCTTTTAGAAATGGAATCCTCTATACGATAATTAATATTTCCATGACCAGTTACACTTCCCTTATCCACTGTCGCGTCAAACGTAACAGTTACTGTACTCTGAGCATTCGCCATTCCTTGGCAAAAAACTAATAATCCGATGAGAATTTTCTTTTTCATAATAAATAGAGTTTAAGTTTGTTGGTGCAAAGATATGCAACAAATTTTATACTACAAATAAAAATGAGAGGAAAATTAGTTTTTGCTAAAGGTTTAACAATAAGTGTGGCAAAAGGTCTCAAAATGTACTAAAAACAGTGATTTGGGAGTAAGCTGCTTGCTTGTTTTTTAGAAAATGATTACCTTCGCACACAAAACAGGAAACATGGCAATAGTAGTGACATACAGGTTGACCAGTCGTCTCTCCATGCGTATAGCCAAGAATGGTGATGTACATGTGTCGGCACCAGTGGGTATCACCCGTAAGAAGGTGCTGGCGTTTATCAATGACCATCGTGACTGGATAAGAAAGGCACGGGAGAAACGGCAGAGTCAGGAGGCTAAACGGAAAGCTTTCTTTGGTCAGTTGCCATTGGAAAACAGGCTGCAACGTACGGAGGCATTGACTCGTATAAAGGCTATTGTGTTGCCAATGGTGGCACATTATGCGCCTTTGATGCAGGTGACTCCCAATGAGATTCGTTTCCGTGCGATGATATCCCGATGGGGTGTCTGTGACGTCAAGACACATAATATCACCTTTAGTATCTACTTGTTGTTACTGCCAGAATGGTGCATAGAGCATACCGTGGTGCATGAGCTTGCCCATCTTATAGTACCGAACCATAGCATGGAGTTCTATGCTGTGATGAATCGTTTCTTTCCACGTTGGAAAGAGGCGCGAAGGGAAACAAAGCGGATAAGTAAAAACTCATAACTCACAACCTAAATGGTACCGCCACCTGTAACTCGGTGAAGTCTGCCTTGGTAAGGTGAGCGTTGATGTTGAATCCTAACGACATACCGCCAAGTGACGGGAAAGAATAATGTAGTCCCACACGTTCATAATATGGTTTTTCTATCTCCTTGGCATTGTTGCCCATCTCACGGTACAGGTAGACACCCAGTCCCACACGTACCGACAGGTTACCGTAGAACACCTCATGCTTGGCGGCAATACCCACTGACCATGGACTGTGCTTATCGGTAAAGCCATCTGCCTCGTCTAATTCCTTTACATGGTTGCTGTAACTGCCATAGAACAGGTCGAGACCAACTCCTGATGCCCAGCGACGGGCGTAACGATATAATAGGTCTGTCTGGAAGGAATAGGAAGGATAGAAATGGAACTTGTCTGTGCGGTAGTCCGGGGCGTCAGGGGATGTATAGAACTGAGTCTTCTGCCAGTCTTCCAAAAGGGTCTTGCCACCAACACCTAAAGAGGCTTCGGCAAACCAGTAGGGACGGAAACCGTTCTTCTCCGGTAGCTTACTTCCATCTCTTGCTTCCCTAACTTTTTTAACTTTCCTAACTTCTTCATCTTCTATAGAATACATGGCTCCGATGAAAGGACCAAGGTAGTTTACTCCCTTGTTGGGACGATACAGTGCTCCATTGCTGTGATGGCTGAAGTCAATGCCGCCTTGCAGCGCCCATGTGCTGTTGACCTTCCATGTGGCTGCCAGTCCTGCCGTGAAATAAATATTGAGATGTGCCCCAAGGAATTCGTTATCGATCTGGTCAGTCTTGTTATATACCTTATTAAAATAGCCGATACCAGTACCAAGGTAATATGCCAGTTCCCAGTGACGGCTGCGCCAGACAGGGCGTGAGAAGGTGCCGTATATTGTGATGGCGTTACCTAATATACTGTTGTAGTCTACAGGTATGAGCTTACCCCATGAAGGATCCGCGTCACGATGCATCACCGTTCCGTGATTGAGATTATATCTTAGTCCGAAAGTGAAAGTGGGGTAGTTGTAGTCCTTTGCGAACAAAAGGGGTGAGAAGGCGTCTTGTCTCTCAATGTCAGTCAATGACAATTGCTGCGCAGCCTCTGGTGTCACGGGCTGGTAGTGCAGCTCCACTGCCACAGAATGGCTTTCATCCTCCTTGAGCCATTTCTTTACATATTTGTCTAATGCTAATACCTTACCAGGATTATATTTCAGTTCTATCGACAGTCTGCCAAGGGAGTCAGCCTGACCTTTTGAGGTCAGTGGTATACATGCCAGCAAAAGACATGCGACAGTGTACCGCCATTTCCTCCAACATCCCATGTGCCCTGTGTCTCGTGTTTAGAACCAAAGGATGCGATAGGCAAGGCTCAGACTGAAGAAGTTGAAACGGGCATTGCCGAGTACTCTCTTTGCGTCATCCGAATGGGCAATCCTTTTTGGATGGAAATTGTAGCGGGCGTCAACTTGCAGCTGTCCGAACTCATACGAGAGACCTACAGGAATAGACAGCTCACCGCTATGAAGGTCACCCTTGATGTCCTGCACGAGTCGTCTCGGTGCGTTCACCTCTGCCTTGGCATTGATAAGACGTCCAATCTGGAAACCGGTATACATGCTGAATGGTATGGTCTTCTTGGGATACCACCGACACAGATATGCCGTGTTGATATAGTCCATACGGTAACTTCTTTCGGCGTATACCTTCTCGCCATTGTCACCTGGGGCAGTGCCGGGAACACCGTCAGCTCCCTGTCTGCTGTAGTTCATCTCCACATCCATTGCCAAGTTTGGTATGAAGAACACTTCCACAAAGAAACCGCCGGTGAACCAGGGTTTTATCTTCTTCCCACCTACATTGGTCATATTGGATGATGTGGCACCTATCTTCGGAGCGATGAAGATATCCCATTGGTCATGCTCGCCAGTAGGAACGAAATCCTGTTTCATGGAGGAGAATATATCTTTCACCTCATCCTTGATGTTTTGAGTGAAAGTCTGTGCCGTTGCCTGTGTGAGAGCAGCGGTTATGACAAGGGTTAGAATAATGATTCGTTTCATTGTGAGTGATAATTTATCGGCAAAGGTACAATTTATCTGATAAAATACAAAATAAAAGCAGTTTTATTTTCACTGCCGGAAGCCATTTACCGCATTCGCAACCGTTGCCGCCTCTTCTGGAGTAAGGACCTGACTGATAGGCAGACTCAGCTCCTCACGGTGTATCTTCTCGGTGACAGGCAGCGACAGGTGGCTCCACTCGCGGTAGCATTCCTGCTGATGGGGTGGGATAGGATAGTGTATTAGGGTCTGGATGCCCTGTGCCTGTAAATATGCCTGTAGCTCGTCGCGCCGCTCACAGAAGACAGGGAAGATATGGTATACGTTCTGCGGATCATCCACCAGCTTAGGAAGTCTGATTAGTGGATTGTCTAATATGTCGTAATAGAGATGTGCAATCTCTTGTCTGTGTCGGTTGTCCTCATCCAAATGACGGAGCTTTACTCGTAGGACGGCAGCGTTCATCTCGTCGAGGCGGGTGTTACGCCCTTGGTATTTAAACACGTATTTACGGGTTGAACCGTAGTTGCCCCACGCGCGGATGACCTCAGCCAGTTGCGGGTCATTGGTAGTCACGGCACCTGCGTCACCGAAGGCTCCAAGGTTTTTGCCTGGATAGAAGCTGTGACCGGCAGCGTCGCCAATGGAACCGGTCCGTGCCCCTCGGTCTCCTTTAGAGGTGTGGGGGTGTCTACATCCATGTGCCTGTGCATTATCCTCAATGAGCTTTAGATTATGTCTCTTGCAAATGTCACCAATCTTTTCAGTATAGGCACATCGCCCATAGAGATGTACGATAAGGACAGAACGGGTGCATGGCGTGATGGCAGCCTCTATACGCTCGTCGTCAATCTCAAGGGTGTCTTCACGTGGCTCCACCAATACTGGCTTCAGACCGTTTTCCGTGATGGCAAGGATTGAGGCTATATAGGTGTTGGCTGGAACGATGACTTCGTCGCCTGGCTTCATCACACCTAATTCGATATAGGCACGGTAGATGCCGGTAAGCGCATCCAGTCCGTTGCCCACGCCTACACAGTGGCTCGTGCCGATATATCTGGCATACTCTTCCTCAAACAGCCGTCCTTCCTCACCTTGCAGGTACCAGCCTGAGTCTGTCACCCGTCTGACGGCTGCATGGAGTTCGTCGGCATAGCGGCCTGTAATCTTTTGAAGGTCTAAGAACTTAATCATCCCTTTTGATTATTGCAAGTTGATTTCCTCTAACGATAAGATTGTATTATTGTTCAGCGATGCAAAAATACTTTTTTTTTTCCGAATAATCATCATTCTGGTGGAAAAGATGCAAAACAACAAGGAACTTAGTTAATTCTGTCAAAATGAACATGCAAATCAGTTTTTTTTTGTACTTTTGTAGCGAACCAATACTAACTGACAATGAAACGACTCATCTTTTTTCTCGGACTACTGTTGTGGAGTATCTGTGGCGCAGCGCAAAAAACTGTTGTCAGCGGTACAGTGACTGACGCAAAGACTGGGGAGGGCATATCGCAGGCAAGTGTAACTGCTGATGGTGGCAAGGTTACGGTGGTAACCGTACAACGGACCGTTCACCATACCCTTTGTATATTTACAATCTGCATGTCAGACCGATTTTTGCTTCAAATGTGTTGGCATGTACCGTGCTGTTATGCTGTAAGACGAGATGCTTATCGTAATAATGCTTGTAGTGAGTACGGCGGACGTAGTATGAAGCTGACAAATTGATGGACCACTGGCGAACCAGATGTATCTCCATAACAGGATTGACGACGAACAGTGCAGCATTGCTGTTGTCGCCCTGTACATTCAGGTAGTGCATGTCGCTTGTTCCATTGACGTATGCCTGTAGGTCGCGATCCTCGTAACCTTTCCAAGTGTATAGTCGGAAGTACTTGGCGTTGAGCAGGAAGCGTCCGAACTTGCCGAAGTCGAGTTGCGTCTTTGACTTGATGCTGAATCCGCTTCCCATGTTATAGTCACGCTCGATGGCGTTGAAGAAGTCGCTCTTGGTTCCACCCAGCAATATACCGCTGAGGAAGATACGCTGTTCCAACCTCGACAATCCTCCCATTTGGGGCAGCGACAGAATGAAGCCGGGACCGAAGCCGGCAGCCTCGCTGATGCGGTAAGGCGTGAGTTCTGAACCGTCCTCGATAGGCTTGGCATCGTAGTAGTTGAAGTGCTGGTAGATACCGAACTCACCAGCCATGTCCTTATTATCCAGAATGGGTGTACTCCACAGACGTCCCACTATATTCAGTGTGTTGACCAGCGGCTGTCCGCCACCAAAAGCGATGTTCGATTCAATGTCGAAGAAGTCGTAAGGTGTCTTATGACGCTCACCATCTACGGAGATGCCATATGTTAACGTTAGGCTGACGTAGGGAGCATGGATGCCACGGAACAAGGCTCCGTCGTCGGCCAGATAGCGCCAGCCTACGGATACAGAGGCATCGATGGGAATCTTGCTGAAGTCATGATAGCGATAGTTGCTGCTCTTGACGTGCCAAGCATCGCCACTGAAGATGCGGTGCAAGCCTTGGATAGGGTTAATGATGGTACTGGCAGCCTCACGCAGGAAGCGGCTGAAACCACGCTCGCGGTCATCAAGCAACGACAGACCCAGACGATGCGTCATTTCTCCAATCGCCATACCACCCATCGATGTGGCAATCACGTCATTGATGGCAGGTGGCTCTGTCTCACCCAGAAACTCCCACATCAGCGAACCTCCTAAGGCATAGGGAGCTGACTCCCAGAACGTCAGACCGTTGGTTCGTGCTGCATTGAAGTAAAGGTTACCGTGATACGGATGGGCAAACATGTTAGTTATGAAGAAGTCGTTGTCCCACACCATTCCGTCAGTGAAGTTGCGCTTCAGCGACGGAATGGTGGTCTGTGCGAAATCAGAGTTGAGCACCCAGCGGTCGAACAGCTGTACCCCAACGTTGATGTCGGTCACCTCGCCAGCTGCCTGCCAATAACGTTTCTCCACGGGTAGTGCCATTGTTGAGTCATTGAACTGCAGCTGAGAGCGTCTTTCCGCCCATGCTGTTCTCCATGAGTCGTGTTGGTTACGAGGCTGCTGATAGGTAATGCCCAGTTCGAATAGCGGGCGGTTGCGATACGTCTCGTTACGGTCGTAATAGCGTGTGATGCCCCAGCCTACAGATGCAAAGGCTCCTATCTTCGGGCTGATCTCATAGTCTGCATTGATACGAGCCTGCAGCGAGTAGAGTCGCTCGGGCTTATCGCTGTCGTCCGTTGAGAAGGTCTCAACGTGGTAGTAACCCACATCTCCACTGATGCTCCATTTGGGTGAGAGTTTCCAGTACTGCCCCAGACGATAAAATAAGGCACCAGAGAACTTCGAGTCGAGACCCATAAAATGGGTGCCTATGCCGGCAATGTTATATGTACTCTTGTTGCGATAGCGCACAGCCAGGTTCACCTTCGTCGATGAACCACCGTACAGTAACAGGTCAAAATCAGTCGCTGGGTTGATATTGACCAGACCAATCTTGCGACCTATGTTGTCGTACGACACATTTACCAGTCCTACCTGCCAACCCTTGGGACGTTTACGTGCAACGTTAATCAGGCCAATTTGTGCTCCATTGAGCGAGTCGGTATAGTTGACAGCTCCCAACTGTACGCTGCGCTGCATGGCTGACGAAACATTTAGAATACCAGACAATTGTATACCGCTGTTCATGCCTTGCGTGATATTGCTGATGGTACTCAACTGAAATCCGTTAAACAGACGTGCCGATGTGTTTGAGACACCAGAAAATTGTATACCGTGACCACCATCAGTAGCTACTGACGAAATGGCACCAAGCTGAAAGTTCCTGACCGAGTCCTGTACGCTGACGATGCCTACAGGGATTTTTTGTGCTTGTACGCTTGTGGTAGTCATCATGGCAGCTACTGTAATCATTAGATACTTTCTTGCCAACCTGAACTGATGGCGATAGACGAGGCAGGCCATGCCGAGATAGGCGGCGGTCTGAATCCAGAGAATGCGGATTTCTGGCAGTATCTGGCTGACGGAGGCACCCATAGAGTTGGCACGGATGAAGGCGCGCACACCGAAGGTGCTGGGGAAGAGCCACGACACGCCTTGCCAGGCACCGGGGATGCTGGACTGAGGCCACGATACGCCCGTGAGGAAGAGCAGGGGCACGGAGACGAAGACCATGATGAGCATGACATTCTCGCGGTAGCGAACCAGACAGGAAACTGTCATGCCGAAGAAAATGCTGGCCAGCGTATAGGGCAGTAGCAGCCACAGCAGTGTCCACCCGTCGGCCATCTGCGGAAAGGAGAATATGGCAGGAACGGCCATCGAGAGCCAGGCGGCAGCCACAGCTCCCATCATGGAGTAGCAGAGGGCCTTGCCCCAGACGATGCGGTAGGCACCGCGATAGTGCGGGTCATCGTCTGGGATGAGTTGACCATTTTTGTGACGCTCGCGGGTCGTTCCGGCGGCCATGCCGATACCGAGGGCAAGGGCCTGCTGCAAGATGAGCATGAGCACGGCGGGTAAGACGCATGAGCCATAGCCGCCCGAGGGGTTGAACATCGTCACATCGTCGACAGCCAGGGGCTGTGCAGTGATGGCATCTTCACGTTTGGTGTGGTTGCCTGCCTTCTTGATGTTGATACCAGCACCGAGCCGTGCAGATTCGACCACCGCCGTCTGATAAACAGCCTTGTAGGCCAGCATCAGCGACATGTCGCAATAGACGCTGACAGTGCCCTGTTCTCCTCGGCTGATGGCAGAGGCAAAGTCCGATGGTATGAGATAGATGCCCTTGACGAGTTGTCGGCTGACGAGTGAACGGGCTTCGTCGAGGTCTTCGGCATAGTATTTCACATCAACATCTGGCGAGGCATCGCAGTCGTGAATAAACTGGCGCGAGAGCGCAGAGTGCGACTGGTCGACCACAACGACAGGTACCTCATGGATAGACTCGTTGTTGTATATCCATGAGTAGAGCAACGGGTAGCCCAGCGGTACGATGACGAGGAACATCAGCACGCCCTCATCCTTGATGACTTTCACCATTTCGTGCCGCCAGATATACAAGACATCATTAATATGTTGTTTCAGTCTTTCAAACATAATCATTTCTACTTTACTACACAACTCCTTACTCCTTTACTACTTCAAGGAATATAGACATAATTCAGCATTGCGTTTTTAACTTTACGGATGACAAACCAGGGCAGTAGCGTGAAGGCTACCAGTGCTACCAGGTGGAACCAGACATCAATGACGGGAAAGCCGTTGAGCACTGTCGTCTGGTAGAGCATCCAGTAGTGGCGGAGTGGGAAGAGCCACGACATGGCCTGCAGCGGTGCGTCCATGCCCATGACGGGGAATGCCGAGCCACACATGGAAATGCCGAGTACGAACCACAGCGACGAGATGCTCATCGACATACGCAACGAGGGCATCAGGCCGAAGGCGAAGATACCGAAGCCAAGCGATGCAACGACCTGTAGAACAGTGAGCCTGACAATACTCCACACGCCACCGAGATGCGGGAAGTGGAGCACGCAGAAGATATAATACTGATAGAGCAGCATGACGAGCAGGAACACCAGCGCATGGACGAGATACTTGCCTACAATGGCTACGAGGATGTTGCCGTCGGCCAGGGCAAGCCATTCTTTGCCTGTGTCGAATTTCAGTTCCATGCCGAGGGCATAAGCCGACAACAGAGCCATGAAGAGCATTAGTATGCCCGGCACGAAGACGGTGGTCAGCGAATAGTTGTACGAGCCATGTGGGTTGGCTATCATGTGCGCATCGATGCTGACGGGTTGTAGCGCCGCCCTGACCTGTCGCGACGTGGCACCCTTGGCGCTGAGTTTGGTCCGTCCCACAGCCATCGAACCCAGCATGCCGATGGTCTTCAGGTCTTTCGAGGCCATCGAACCGGCAGACAGGCATGTCATTGTGTAATAATATGAAATCTTCGGTTGCCTACCAGCCATGAGTTTCGCCGCCGTGCCCTCGGGAATCAGGAGGTAGGCATAGACCTTGCCTTCCTGCATGGCATTGCGTGCCTCGGTGACATTGGCAAACCGACATACCACACGTGAACTCTGCATGGCATCGAGATTGCGGATGAGGGTGCGTGACGTGGCACTGTTGTCCTGATCGATCACGCCAACGGGAAGATCCTGGGGGATTCCGTCGTCAAGCATTGTAGTAAAGAACACAACCAGCAGCAGCGGGAACACCAGCATGCAGAAGCCATAGATGCGGTTCCGCCACAGAATGCCTATTTCGCGCAGGGCAATATCGAGTATTTGAGAGATATATTTCATCACACTCACTTCTTCAGTATCACCGACATTCCAGGGCGTACATCTGCTTTATTCTCTACCGGACGGGCTTTCACCTCAAAGGTCTTCTGGTCGTACTGACCACTGGCCTTTGTAGCCTTCCATACGGCAAACGACCCTTTGTCTTTTATTGATGTAACCTTCATTCTGACCTCCTGGTCGAGGGCGGGGATGCTGACGGTGATTTTATGTCCCACCTTGAGCTCTTTCAACTGGTCTTCGCGGATGTTGAACGTGGCCCATTGGTCGTCCATCATAGCAATCGACATGATGGGTGTGCCCGTGCCGACGAGTTCGCCCACCTTTGGATAAACATCGGTCACCTCGCCAGACATTTGAGCTACCTGTACTGTCTCACGCACATAGCCCTTCACCTCCTGAACGGCACCACGGGCCTGACTTACTGTGGCCGATGCGGCGCGGCGCTCCTCTTGTCGTGTACCGTTTACAGCCATGTCATATTGGCTCTGAGCGGCCTTCACCTGTGCCTGTGCCGACTTGTACATCGCCTCTGCCTCGTCGCGCTTCTGGGCCGACACCACCTCCTCGTCATACAGTTGCTGCATGCGGTTGTACGACTTCTCGGCAAGTTCCAGACCGGCCTTCGCCTGCTCCAAGAGTTGGGCAGCGGTTTGTATCATCTCCCTGCGAGCACCGTTCTGCGCCATCTGTTCCATGGCTGAGGCTGCATCTACGGCACTCTGTGCCTGTGACATCTTTGCCTCCACCTCTGGTGCCTCGATGATGGCCAGCGTGTCGCCAGCCTTCACATGGTCACCTTCCTTTACACGTAGTTCCAGTATGCGCCCAGGCACTTTGCCCGACACACGATACTCCTCTACCTCCATCTCTCCCTGAATCACATCCGGGTCGCGGTCAAGGGCGAGGAAACCGATAAGGGCCACGATGACTACTACTGCTGAGAATCCTGCGATGGCCAGCAGGATATTGTTATGCTGTTGTTTTGCTTTATCTGCCATAATATTATCATTTTTTTTATTATTATTATCAATTAGCGAAGTGTTCCCAGTGCCTTCTGTAGTTCAACCTGCGAGAGTCTGACGCCTATCTCGGCATCTATCTTCTTCGTCTGAGCCAGTTGCCAGGCGGTCTGCGCCTCCATGACGGTGGTGAAGGAGACCGTTCCCTCCTTGAAACCGAGGTTCGCCATGCGCAGGTTCTCGTCGGCATTGGCTACATTGGCCTGCGCCATTTCCAGTTTCTTGTAAGCCTCATTCAAGCGGAAGCGGCTTTGGTTAACCTGCAACTCTATCATCTCACGGGCTTCGGCCAGTTCCAGATTGGCTATCGTCGTGGCTCCCTTCGATGCACGTACCTTATACTTCACGTCACCCCAGTTCCAAACGGGTATGCGCACCAGCACACCAACGTTCCAGAAACCGCCGAACTTCTTCTCGAAGCCATTGAACGTGTTGGGGTTTGTAACGGCATAGCCTCCTGTCAGCAGCACCTGTGGCAGATTGCCCGCCTTCAGCATGTTCGTCGTCTGTCGGCTCAGGTCCACCGTGTTCTGCAACACCTTCAGTTCTGGGCGATTTTCAAATGAAGAATGAAGAGTGAAGAGTGAAGAATTTGCTTCCGCCATATCTTCGCTTGCAGGAACGCCGTCAGGGGATTCTTCATTCTTCATTCTTAACTCTTCACTTAAAGTGATTGCTTCGTCCACAGGCAGTCCACACAGTTGGCAGAGCATCATTTTCGACAGTGCCAGTCCGTCCTCGGTCTCCATCAGCGCAATCTCGGCCTCGTTCATCCTGACGCCGACGCTTAGTCCGTCGCCCTTCGTGGCCACACCCTTGTCTATCATCTTCTGCACGTCGCCCTTTAGTTTCCTCACCAGTTTGACGTAACTCTCAGCCAGCACCTTCTTGTGGTGCAGCGACACCACCTGCCAGTAGGCATGGTCGATGTTAAAAAGTGTGGTCTGCTTTTTCGCCTCAAGGACGTTTACTGCCATCTCCTCGTTGATGTCGGCCATCTTGTTAGCCGTCACGATTGCTCCACCCATATATACGGGCTGCGTTACCGTGATGCCTCCTGCCCAAATGTTGCGGGTGTCAATGTCGAGCGCATCAACAAGCCCCTGACCAACACCGTTCAGGGCGTTTGCCAGTCCATCAATTTGCTGCCCACTAATTCCGCTGATGACCTCAGGTGTCAGCCCCATCTGTCCCAGCGCCTGAATGGTCTGTGGTGGCAACTGCGAGAGCGAACCAGCCATGTTTTGTTTCAAACCTGCACCGACAGCTGTACCCATCTGAGGTAAAGAGGTCTTCTGTTCATCATTGAGCAGACTGATGGACTTGCTTGTATACTGATACGTGCCTGCGGCGTTCACCTTGGGCAAATACTGTGTGCGTGCCGATTGCCGCAGGTTGGCGTTCACCTCCTGTTTCACCCTCGCCACGCCCATCTGTTTGTTGTTCCTCAGTGCCATCGCCCTGCAACTGTCCAGCGTCAGCACACGCATTCCCGACGTTCCGTCGCCTACCCGTAGCCTTTGGCACTCACCGCTGAGAGACGATAGCATTAGTAGCCCGAGCAGTGCTATTCGCATCACTATGGTCTGTTCCTTTCTTTTGATGTTCATTGTATTAATTTTATGTATATTTATCAGAATCTTTTTCATCGCTATTATTTATAATTACCACTACCTGCCTGTCCGCTTCGTCAGCGACTCTATGGCTTTCTGCTGACCGGGTGCGAGTGCGGGAATGTTATGCTGGCGCTCGTAGACCTGCAGTTCGTCGAGCGTCATGTTGCCACTGCGTCCCTTGTTCAGTTCCTTAGAGCGAGCCTTGAACTCTGCTTCGTCCATATAACTGTGCTCTACGGCATAGAGGTAGATGATGGTTATTTCCCTGCCCTTAGAGGAG
>CAJOPT010000090.1 GCA_905236455.1 uncultured Prevotella sp.
AGAGGATATCGCCCGTACTTATTTCCGTGAAAGAAGTGGTTCTGGCGGTGGAAGTTTTGATATTACATATTGTCCGGATGGCAATCATCCTCACATGATAGACCTTGGCTTGCCGAGCGGTACGAAGTGGGCTTGCTGTAATGTTGGTGCCACAAACGCCAGAAAGCTATGGCGGATATTATGCCTGGGGCGAGACGGAAGAGAAAAGCGTGTATAACTGGAATACTTACCAGTATGGTTACTATAATTATGACGGTGACTATAGTCATTTGGTAAATATCGGCTCCGACATCGCCGGCACTGAGTATGACGTTGCCACTGCCAAGTGGGGCAGCGGTTGGTGCATGCCTTCGCATGCTCAGCAGGAGGAGCTTGTCAACAACACTACCTCCGAGTGGACAATCGTTAACGGCATCAATGGGTGCAAGTTCACTGGCAGCAACGGTGGTACCGTCTTCCTTCCCGCCGCAGGCGGCCGCTGGGATAGCAGCCTCTGGTACGTTGGCTCGAGTGGCGACTACTGGTCTTCTTTGCTCGACGAGAGCAATCTGGACGACGCATTGGTCCTCATGTTCGATAGCGGGAATGCGTGGTTCATGGTCGATCCCAACACCCGTCGCGATGGCGGTCTATCTGTTCGCCCTGTGCGCAGCAATTGATTGCATCCTTTTTCCAAAGAGAACCGCCGCACCATCTTTCTTGCTCATGCTCCCCGGCGGTGCCGTGCCTCCCAAGGCACGTGCGGGCACCGTCGGAGAGCATGAGCAAGAAAGATGGAAAAAGTAAAAATTAAACCAAACAAATATGTCATTGATCAAAGAAATAGCAGACCAAGAATGCTCTCGCTCGGTTGGATTTGCAATCCCGTAATTAAAGTTGTTATTTAGCATTACAAATACCTATACTCAATGTGGTCGGATTGCAAATCCGACCGAGCGGGGAGTGGGTTGTAACGGCAGCCTTACGGCTGGTAATCGAGTTTACTCGCTTTGCTCGCAAACTAAAGATTTCCTCTTTACCTCAAAGTGTGACGCGTGACGCAAATTTACATTTTTCTAAAACTGGTTTTTAGCAGATTGCTCCTTAACAAATAATTGATTAGGAAGTTTGGAAGTACAAAATAATGTTTGTATATTTGCACACAAATATATTGTATAACAATGTTAGTACTTCAAGATTGCATTAATAAACTGGTTACTTTTAAGCAAACCTTTGGCAAACAGTTTGGCATTACGAAACTCGGTATTTTCGGCTCTGTAGCAAGGCAAGAGAATACTGAGGAAAGTGACATTGACATCGTTGTAGAGAAAACAAAATAATATTAATATGAAAATTCAGATTATCAACGGACCGAACCTTAACCTATTGGGGAAACGTGAGCCAGGTATTTACGGATCCTCATCATTCGAAGAATACCTGCCTAAGCTTAAGGAGCTGTTCCCGAAGGTACAGATAGACTACTTTCAAAGTAATGTCGAAGGCGAGCTTATAAACAAGATGCAGGAAGTGGGGTTCGAATATGACGGTATCGTACTGAACGCCGGAGCCTACACCCATACGAGTGTAGCGTTGCAAGACTGTATCCGCTCACTAAAAGCACCCGTTGTGGAAGTGCATATCTCCAATGTACACCAAAGAGAAGAGTTCCGTCATCATTCCTTTATCTCCGCAGCCTGCGTTGGTGTGATTTGTGGGTTCGGGCTTAACAGTTACAGGCTTGCAATAGAAGGACTAATCAACAATGATTAGCCAAACCCAACAGACCATTATAGATGAACTGGGAGTTAGAGGAATATATTCTACAACATATAGAACCCGAGCCAGATTATCTTTATAATCTCTGGCGTGCGACTAATGTACACATGCTTCACGGACGAATGGCAAGCGGTCACCTACAAGGCAGGCTGCTTAAAATGCTTGTAACGATGATCCGTCCGAGGAACATCCTTGAGGTCGGCACTTTCAGCGGATATAGCGCAATATGTCTTGCCGAAGGACTCGAGGAGGGAGGAAAGGTATATACTTTCGAGATAAATGACGAACAAGAAGACTTCACCCGTCCGTGGATAGAACAGTCACCTGTAGCAGAGAAAATAGATTTCCACATTGGGGATGCCATACAGGAAGCACCAAAGCTTGGCATCACCTTTGACATGGCCTTCATTGACGGTGACAAACGTACATACGTGGAGACATACGAGATGGTTATTCCTATCTTACGCCATGGCGGTTTCATCCTTGCCGACAACACATTGTGGGATGGTCACGTAACAGACGCCTCTTATGACAAGGACAAACAGACACAAGGTGTACGACAATTTAATGACCATATAAAGCATGACGCCCGTGTGGAACAGGTTATACTTCCCATACGCGACGGACTGACAATAATTCGCAAGAAGTAAGAGGAAAGAACTTTTACTTCCTACTTCCTTCCAAAGTCAGCAGGAATCTCACCCCATTTCGATGTTTCCCACTTAACAATAGGAACCTCGATGGTATGCCCTCGAAGCCATGTCTCCGCACGTGCAAGGATATTGAAGAGCTCAGCGGTCTTGGCATTACGCTCTAACTTAGTCTTACATTGCTTCTTCTTTACCCACAAAATGGCATTATACGAGTCACTGTAGATTACCTTGTTGCGAATACCCATCTTATCCATTAGAGCCAAGGCATGCACAATTGCCAGGAACTCACCTATATTATTAGTGCCATGCAATGGTCCAAAATGAAAGACCTGCGCTCCTGTTGCCAAGTCTATACAACGATATTCCATTGGACCAGGATTGCCAGAGCAGGCAGCGTCTACCGCCCATGCGTCTGCCCTCACCTCTAAAGGTAAGGGCAGCACGGTATCGTTACGATAATCTGGTGGATTCGCCACCATGTCTGTCTTTGTCATGTGCCTTCGGTTTCGCTCGGCAAAGATAAGAAAAAAAAGTCATACATCATCTGGCGAGCCACCATTATTTTAAAGAATTCAGAGAGAAAGAGGCACTACAAGCTTAAAAACGATATTACGTCCCATATTGAATACACCTCTCTCATTTGTCACCAGGTTCATATCAGTATACTTCAGTCGGCTGAGATGGCTCTGATAAACACGGTCGAAGATATTGTTGGCTGTAATAAAGAGCGATGCGAGATGCTTGCCACGATATCTGAAATCCGTTCCAGCAGAGAGAAGGAACAAAGTATATGATGGTGTTGCCGTCTCCGTCTCTTCTGCCATATAGTAATGATCCTGTCTTAGGTGACACTCCATATTTAAGGCGACATAAGAGTTGTCAAGCCATCGCCAGTCGTGAGTCAGCTCATACTTCACCTCAGAAGTCCATCGGGGAGCGGGAGTGAATGGAATGTATTTGGTCTCACGTGGTTGATGAAGCTGTATGGCGTCGACCATGCAGAATGTATTACCAAAATGCAGACTATGGAAAGGATGGACATCTACCGAAGCCTCAAACCCCATCAGGCGGGCATCACCCGACGCATAGCGATAGGTAGAATGCTCTGAATCAAAAACCTCATCTGTACGGTGTGTATAGATATAGTTGTCAATACGATTGGCGAAGAGAGCGACTTGTGCTGACACATACTTTGATGTGAAATCTGCTCCAAGGTCTGCCTGCCAGCTTTGCTCAGCTTTAAGGTCATGATTGCCTATCTCATAACGCACGGTACCCTCATGAACACCATTAGATCCCAGTTCACTCATGTTAGGAGCCCGGAATCCTCTTGAGACATTTGCCCTGAGATTGAGTTGTTCGGTAACATTAAACACTGTTCCAATGCTACCAGAAAGTCCATTAAAATTACGTTTGAAATCCTCAAAACGAAGCTCGTCATCATCTATCAAGCCTTCGCTATGCAGATGGCGGTGGTCTACCCTAAGACCTCCCGTAACATGCCACCGTCCCCATTGCCGGCTGGCTGTGGTAAAGAAACCTATATCGGTGAGCTTATAGGCAGGAATAAGGAACTCTTCACCTTTGTTCAGTGATTGCTGATACATACCTCCTATGCCAGCGGCAATTTTCCAACCACTATCTGTGTCAAGAAGATAGCGTACATCATAGTTTAAGGTGTGCAGCTTAAAGTAAAGTCCATATTCATCGAAGCTCTCCTCAAATTCCTGACGCTGATTTTGCTGGTAGCCGAAGAGAGCCTTCAAGCGCCCCTTACCAAGGTATACAGTATTGTCTAACACAGCCTTGTAATGATATACCTGCTGAAAAGGAAGGGTCTTGCCATAGGTCTTCTTATTGTCTGTCGTAAACTCCAACTCGCCTGTCTCCTCATCTCGTTCTCCTTCTATGATACCTGGCGTAATATGGTAGTACCCCAATGTAAGGCGAGAATAACCCCACGAACGGTTTATTCCCATCATTGCACGGGCTGCCTGCTCACGAAATTGCGAGCCAGGAACGAAACCGTCACGTTTGTTTTGATAGGCGTGTGCCATCTTCTGACTCCAACGGGCATCCCAAACGAATCCATTCTTATTACCCGCATAGTCAACGGAATAGTCAAAAAGACCATTGTTGGTCTGGTATTCAGATGTTATTTGTGCCCTCATCTGTCCTAATGGCAAGATTGGCTGAGGATGGAAGATGAGTACTCCCGCCATGGCATCTGAGCCATACATCAGACTTGCCGGACCTTTTAGTATCTCGACAGATCCAACCGACTGCCCATCAATCTCAATACCATGCTCATCTCCCCACTGCTGTCCTTCCTGGCGTATGCCGTCATGGACAACAGCCACACGGTTATATCCGAGTCCACGAATGACTGGTTTCGAGATTCCACCTCCTGTTGTAATCTGAGACACACCGGGTTGGCGGGCTATGGCATCTATGATATTTGTGGAGACAGAAGACTGGAGCTCGCGTAAAGACATGACACTTACTGGAGCAGGAGTGTCTTTTATCTTACTCGCTCCCGTGAGTCCTGTCACCATTACTTCATTCAATTTCAGGTGCTGATAGAACATATCTGTACTATCAGCATGGTTTTGTGCCGCCGCTGTCTGTATAACACATGACAGCAACAGGCATGCTATATTCTTTTTCATGCAAATCGCTTTATATGGTAAATAATAAAAACAGATTACAATCCTTAAAGACACACAGCCTTTAAGGAAACAAACTTACCATAAAAACGGAGGGGCACGCGGACTGATTGTGTCCCAAGCTAATCCAGCAAGGACAGACGAGCCGCTAATAGCGACTGAGAATTTGCAGACTACAGGGGCTATTAATAGAAGTGTCGCTACTGCCAAATAAGGCGTACTTACAAACTGGCACAGCAAACAGTCGTGTATAGGCAGCTCGGCGGCTGTAGTAAGGTGCCCGCTATGCGGCTGATGGTGGACACACTGATAACAGCTCCCCTCCGCCTCACGCACACTACCATGTACGTGGAAGAAAGAAAGGAACAGCATGGGTACAATTATCATGAGTTGTACCCAAGCCGACAACTGCCTTTTCCTATAAACCTGCATCTGCAAAGAGATGATATATTACATTCTTTCCGGAACCTCAATACCAAGCAGGCTCATGCCGTTCCTGATGGTCTTGGCAACATTCCGAGCCAAAACCAGACGGACGGCTTTCTCTGCCTCGGTATCTGCTCCCAGAATACTATAGTCATGATAGAACTGGTTAAACTGCTTCGTCAGCTCATAACAGTAATTGGCTATGCCACTCGGAGAATAGTCTTTCCCTGCTTGTTCCACGACAGCAGCAAACTCATTGAGCTTCTGTATCAGCTCTATCTCTTTCTCGTTCACCGGCGCATCAACAGGAAGCTTCTCAGGAATTATTATATTCTGTGCCTCTGCCTTACGTAAGATGGAACGTATACGCGCGTGTGTATATTGAATGAACGGTCCGGTATTCCCATTGAAATCAATAGATTCCTCGGGGTTGAAAAGCATATTCTTGCGAGCGTCTACTTTTAGAATAAAGTATTTTAGAGCACCCATGCCGACAATACGTGCAATCTCGTTCTTCTCTTCTTCAGTGATACCTTCCAGCTTGTTTACTTTGTCTTCGCTCAGCTGCTTGGCATTTTCAACCATCGATGCAATGAGGTCATCGGCATCGACAACTGTTCCCTCACGGCTCTTCATCTTACCATTAGGCAACTCGACCATTCCGTAGGAGAAGTGCACAAGTTCCTTTCCCCACTTGAATCCAAGACGGTCGAGAAGTATAGACAAAACCTGGAAGTGATAGTTCTGCTCGTTACCTACGACATAGATCATCTTATCAATAGGATAGTCCTTGAAGCGCATGTCGGCGGTACCGATGTCCTGTGTCATATAGACACTGGTTCCGTCACTACGTAACAGAAGCTTCTGGTCGAGTCCTTCATTGGTGAGGTCTGCCCACACACTGTTATCCTCTTTTCGGAAGAAAAGACCTTTATCCAATCCCTCTTCTACCTTCTTCTTTCCTTCAAGATAGGTGTTCGACTCGTAATATATCTTGTCGAAAGAGACACCTAACGCACGATATGTCTCATCGAAACCGGCATACACCCAGTCGTTCATCTTTTTCCATAACGCGCGAACCTCAGGATCATTGTTTTCCCAACGCACAAGCATATCATGAGCCTCAACAATCAGCGGAGCCTCTTGCTTTGCACGCTCCTCAGCTTTCTCAGGGTCAAGACCTTCCGCCTCAAACTTGGCTTTTAGTTCTTTTACCTCCTCACGATAATGCTTGTCGAATGCAACGTAATAGTCTCCGATAAGATGGTCTCCCTTCTTTCCTGTACTCTCTGGAGTCTCTCCATTACCCCATTTCTGCCATGCGAGCATTGACTTGCAGATGTGAATGCCGCGGTCATTAACGATATTGGTCTTTACCACTTTGTTACCGTTAGCTTCCATTATCTGCGCCAATGACCATCCTAACAAGTTGTTGCGTACATGTCCAAGATGAAGTGGCTTGTTGGTATTTGGCGATGAATACTCAATCATCACAAGCGGAGAGCCGTCGCTTTGTGCTTTATAACCCCATTTTGGGTCTGCGTCAATATCCTTTAGCAGCTCAATCCATGCGGCAGGTGATATAACAAGGTTTAGAAATCCCTTGACAACATTGTAATCAGCAATCGCAGGACAGTTTTCTTTAAGATATTCGCCAATATCCTGCGCTGTATCTTCTGGTTTTTTCTTTGAAACCTTCAGTAGTGGAAATACCACAAGTGTAAGGTTTCCCTCAAAGTCGCTTCTGGTTTTTTGTATTGCCACCATCTTCTCATGGACATCTTGTCCATAGAGTGACTTAACTGCGGAGATTACTCCATTTATTATCTGAGTTTCTATGTTCATATTTATTTTTTGTTTCTTTATCCCACCTGGCTTCCAGGCTTAACATCCTTTGTTGTTGTTACCACACTGAGGCTATCATCAAAGTCAACGGCAGACAGAATCATACCTTGGCTCTCTATTCCCATCATCTTGCGTGAGGCAAAATTGGCGACAAAGAGAATCCTCTTGCCTACTAATTCCTCTGGGTTCTCATAGAATGCGGCTATGCCACTGAGAATGGTACGGTCTGTTCCTGTTCCGTCATCAATCGTAAACTGCAACAGCTTCTTGGATTTCTTTACTTTCTCACATGCTTTGACAAGCCCTACTCTAATATCGAGCTTCTCGAAGTCATCAAAAGAGACAATATCCTTAATAGGCGCAGCTTTATGTGCTGCCGCATCATTGGCTTTCTTTGTTGCCTCTAATTTGTCAAGCTGCTTTTGAATGACGTCATCTTCGATCTTCTCAAACAACAAAGCAGGCTCTGCCAGCTTGTGACCTGATTCCAAGATGTCAGTGCTACCAAGCTGCTCCCATGAGAAACTTTCTATATTCAGCATCTCACGCAATCTCTTTGAAGAGAACGGAAGGAATGGCTCAAAGGCAATAGCGAGATTAGCCGTCAGCTGAAGACAAATATTCAGAATCGTCTCGCAACGCTGCGGGTCGTTCTTCCAAACCTTCCACGGCTCACATTCTGTGATATAACGGTTACCTATACGCGCAAGGTTCATTGCCTCAAATTGTGCCTCGCGGAACTTAAACTGCTCAAGCAATGCCTCTACTTTTGCCTTTACATCCTTAAACTCGTCGAGAGCTTGTCTGTCAACATCGTTGAAATCACCACATGGAGGAACCACACCACCCCAGTATTTCTTTGTAAGCTGAAGGGCACGATTCACAAAATTACCATAGATTGCCACAAGCTCCGAGTTGTTGCGCTCCTGGAAGTCCTTCCACGTGAAATTATTATCTTTGGTCTCAGGCGCATTAGCGGTAAGAACATAGCGTAATACATCTTGCTTACCCGGCATATCCTCCAGATACTCATGAAGCCATACAGCCCAGTTACGCGATGTGGAGATCTTGTCGTTCTCCAAATTAAGGAACTCATTGGCAGGCACATTGTCTGGCATTATATACTTACCATGTGCACGCATCATTACCGGGAAGATAATACAATGGAACACGATGTTGTCCTTGCCTATGAAGTGTACGAGACGGGTATCCTCATCCTGCCACCACTGTTCCCAGCTGCCCCATTTCTCCGGCTCACGCTCGCAAAGCTCTTTTGTGTTAGACACATAGCCGATTGGAGCATCAAACCAAACATACAGGACTTTTCCTTCGGCTCCCTCTACCGGCACCGGTATTCCCCAGTCAAGGTCACGTGTCATGGCACGAGGCTGCAAGTCCATATCAAGCCAGCTCTTACACTGACCATATACATTCGGACGCCATTCCTTATGCTCTTCGAGTATCCACTTTTTCAACCATTCCTGATATTCATTAAGTGGCAAGTACCAGTTCTTGGTCTCTTTCAATACCGGGGTTGAGCCACTGATTGTTGATTTAGGATTGATAAGCTCAGTGGGTGAAAGGTCACGTCCACACTTCTCACACTGGTCACCGTATGCGTTCTCGTTATGGCAATGAGGACATTCACCTGTCACATAACGGTCTGCAAGGAATTGTTTTGCCTCCTCATCATAGAGCTGAGTGGTGGTCTCTTCTGTCAGCTTACCCTCATCATAGAGCTTACGGAACCATTCTGCGGCAAACTTATGGTGTGTCTCACTTGTGGTACGACTATAGATATCGAAGGATATGCCAAACTCCTCAAAGCTTTTCTTTATCATCGAATGATAGCGGTCCACAACATCTTGAGGTGTGATACCTTCCTTACGAGCTCGTATGGTAATAGGCACTCCATGTTCGTCAGAGCCTCCGATAAACATAACATCCTTTTTCTTCAACCTTAAATACCTGACATAGATATCTGCCGGCACATACACACCCGCCAGATGCCCGATATGTACGCCACCATTGGCATACGGCAGCGCAGATGTCACCGTAATGCGCTTGAATGATTTATTCTCCATGATTACCTTTATTTCTTTTTCGGATGCAAAGGTACAATTAAGTGAGCACAATACAAAATAAAAATTATTTTTTATTTTTATTACTTTCCCTTGTTTTGCAGACAGTGACCGTTGGTTGTCGAACGTAAGTACCTTCTGTGAAGGTACGAAAAATCTGAGTAAGCGAATGCAAAGGAATCGCATTCTATTCCAAAGCGACTTTGATAAATATCTAGGCGAGTTGCCTTTTGATGGCGAATAAATGGTTATCCATTGACTCTTGGTGACGGTTAAGCTATTGCATGCATTTGTCACAGAGATATTTTTGTATACCAAATCTCCCATGTCCCTTTGCATCTTTCATGAAACACTTCGGATCGTCATTAGGACAATGTCCGCTCCCATAGAAAGTATGGACAAACTCATGCAGGATCGGCTTCCAATAATCTGATTTCTTCTCCAACCGCTTGTCGGATGCTATACACACCTGTCCCCGTCTCATACTAAGACCGACGATTCCGTAGTCCTTCACCCCGTGAGCATCCACACAGATGTCCTTATGGGTCAGCCCAATGATTATCTCAGAGCTTTTCAAATTCTTTCTCTCCGACTTTAATATCGTCATGGCTCTATACCTGTTACGCTCTGGAATAAAACCTTCTTTGGGAAGACTTTTAGGGGTTAACACTTTGAATTTCCACTCCCCATACAACCATTGTTCAAACTCTTCCCTAAGCTTTGGAACCAGTTTTTTCGCCTCAGCCTTAGTAAAGTCATCATAAGGCTGAAGATAGATGACTGCATGTGGACAAAGACATTCTTCTTCCTCCACTTGTACTTCTACTTGCGCTTCATTTTTGCCAGTACACGCACAAATGATAATCAAAAGCAACAAACACCCACCAAGGGATAATAAACATTTCTTCATAACGGTGCAAAGGTATTTAAAAAACTTCCACTAACAAACTATTACCCGTTTTTTTGTACGAAACACCGCTTTTGTTATATGAAATTTATTTTATAGATGTCACTTCTACCCTGCATAGAGAAGACATCGCGCAATAAGGAAGAGCTTGTAGAAAGTGAACAAAGCTAAAAATGATGCACATTCTGCTATTCTTTCGATAAAATATATGTAAATTTGCCGAAAACGAGCGAATAATTGAAGACCTATCCACTATTGCAATCACAGTTGGGGGTACTCCTTTCTTGTGTGTCCTCACCGCTTTCGACAAGCTACAACTTGCCGACAATGGTACAATTCCCCAAAGGTTTGGGAGCAAACAGACTTGAGGATGCCATAAAGCGAGTGATTGCGCGCCGTCCGGTTTTGAAGACACGCTTCGTTAAAGAGGAAAATGGCAACATAAGACAATACGTTGACGAAAGCATTGATATTCCAATAGTAAAGCATACATCTACCGAGAGTAAAGCATTGCTTTACGTTCAACAATTCGTACGTCCGTTCCCACTCTTTTCAGGTCAGCCGCTTTGCCGTTTTGAGATAATTGAGACCGAACAATGGATTTATCTTTTGGCAGACTTCCACCATACTATTGCTGACGGAATCACCTTAGCCCAACTTTTCTGGAACAAGGATTTACCGGAGTGCCTGAAAAGCTCTGATGAACTTAAAGATCCTGAGAAAAACGGAAGACCCAGAATATATAACGAATCCGTAAAGCCCGCTCCTACCCCGGCAATGTATCTCCATGCCCTTGAGGAACAAGCATCTTTCAAGACCCCCGCATACCACAAGGCGGCAACTTACTACCAAGAAAGGTTCAAGGACGTTGAGTTCACACGATTATCAACAAACGTCGCAAACCCTAAAGGAACGATCATAAGAGAATCAGCATACTTGCCAAGTAACGATATCGACCAATGGTGCGATGAAAACGGTGTCAGCCCTAATCTCTTACTGATGGCAGCCTTCACCCTCGTTTTGTCAAGACTAAGCCGGCAACAGCAAGTGGCATATCTTACACTTAACCATGGGAGAACATCAAAACACCTTCGGAACGCATACGGTATGTTTGTGAAATCGGCTCCTGTCGCCATCAGCGTAGACGAGAGTCTTTCGGCAATAAGCTTCATTCGCTCATTCAGAAAAGAGCTTATCACCACCATACGTTACAGCGTCTACCCTATCACACACTTATGCCGGAGTTTGCAGGTGGCGCCACACATAACCTTTGCTTTCCAGGGACCATCAATTCATGAGGTGGTAACATTGGAAGGACAGTCCCTTTCCGGAAGTCAGCTTTTTAACGTTGACGGGAACCAAAAACTCCTTACCGGCTCCAACGACCTTAGCTGCCTAATATACCAAAACGACGGGGTATATGAGATTCGCACAGAGTCAAGTGAAAAGCTAAACAACCATAGCCAACTGAAGCTCGTGGCACAAGCGGTTAAGAATTGCGCCTTAAGAATGATGGAAGACGGCGAAAGGATCTTGGCAGACATCGGACTGCTAAGTGATGACGAACAACAACATATTATCTCACTCTCACAAGGAGAACGGCTTGAATACGACAAACGGCAAACATTCATAGATTTATTTTTACGACAAGCCGCACTCACACCAAAAGCTACTGCTGTCATCGATGAGCAAGGAGCGTTATCATACGCTGAACTCGATGCTTTATCTGCCGACATTGCCCGTCAACTAATAGCCAAAGGACTCAAACCAAACCAGTTTGTCGGCATCATGACTTTCCGCAACAAGGAGTTTGTCGCCGCAGCCATTGCCGTAGAGCGTGCCGGTGGGGCTTATCTGCCATTGGATCACGAATTACCAAAGGAGCGTCTGCAATGGATTATCAAAGATGCTGGTATCAAGATTGTTATCTCCGAAAACGTCGAGAGCTATGAAAGCTCCATTTCTTCCATATTATCTGGAATAGACAGGATTTCCGGAATATCAAGAATATCCGCATCACTCACTCATAACAAGCTTGACTCCACTATAAACATAGCCACACCATCCTCCTTAGCATACATGATATACACCTCCGGGACGACAGGACAGCCGAAAGGTGTTGTCATCTCACACAGTGCTAAACTTAATCTCATACACTTCATCACAAAACAATGGCAACTTACTGACAAGAGCCGCATTGCCTGTCACTCCTCCTTTGCATTCGACGCGTCGGTAGAGGATCTGTTCCCTGTTCTCACTGTTGGAGGAACGCTCTATATCGTACCAGAGAATATAAGGAAAGACATGCGTCAACTACATGCATACCTCTGGAAAAACCAAATTACCGGAGGATGCTACACAACTACCTTTGGTGTTATGCTGGCTCAATATGGCGAACTACCAGTAAAATACTTATGCCTTGGAGGAGAACAGCTTAACACTCAGCTTGTCGCCCCTTATCACATCTTCAACACCTATGGTCCTACAGAGTTTACCGTTGATGCGACATTCCATGAGTTGAGATGTGAACCGATTGATGATTCCAACGCCATCGGACGACCACTATATAACCTTGCGGCATACGTGGTTGACCGACAGGGACATCTTTTGCCACAAGGTGCCATTGGCGAGCTTTGGCTGTCTGGCTGTCAGATAGCTGAGGGGTATTGGAATCAGCCGCAGCTCACCTCTGAGAAATTCACACAATGTCGCTTTGCAAAAGGAAAGGTCTATCACACAGGTGACTTGGTTCGCTGGAACCAAGACGATTTGCTTGAGTTTATTGGCAGGACTGATTCACAAATAAAACTGAGAGGGTATAGAATAGAATTAGGAGAGATTGAGCAAGCGATTATGAAGACAGAAGGCATACTCGCTTGCAAAGTCGTTTTACGGAAGCCTGATAAAAGATTGTCCGAGGAACACCTGACAGCATACTATACCGCACATAAGGAGATACAAGACAAAGAGTTTAAGGAATTATTAAAATCATCATTGCCTTCATACATGATTCCATCGCTATTTGTAAGAATAGATAAGATGCCACTTACTAATAACGGGAAAACCGATTTGTCACGACTGCCAATACCATCACTCTCCTCAAAACACTGTCTCACTCCACCGACAAACGATAACGAGACACTACTTTGTAACCTCTTTGCTGAGGTTTTAGGAATAGAG
>CAJOPT010000091.1 GCA_905236455.1 uncultured Prevotella sp.
ACAGATGGAAAATACTTTGGAGGCTAATTTGAGATTCTTAAGTGAGAAGGCTGATAGTGTTTGGTGGCTTAATGGAGAGTTCGTGACTAAGAACTCTGGTGGTAGATCGTCGTTGATGAGAAAAAGATGGACTTACTGACCATACAACATGAGGATTTCACGATGTACGTCGAATGTACAAAGTTCGATGCCATCTGGAATAAGGTCAAGGGGAACGTGGGCGAGGATAATCTCGTATCTACTTATACTTGGTCGGATAGTGTGTTGGCGGTAAAGAGAAATGATTTGCCTCTAATGAAAGGAGAGAAAGCGCAGGCTGTCTTCTTTGACAATGCGGAGTATCCCATTTGGGTATAGATAACGATTTCAGAAGAAGAACCCATGATGGCAGCAGAGGGTTCAGCGGACATTTAAGCTTTAGTAGATGCATTAGCGTTTTATGAATATGAAAGATTATCCTACCAAGATGAATGCCGATCAGGTGCGGAAGTTTCGTGACGATGTGATGGACATTGTCAGTCAGATTCCCCGGGGACGAGTATGCACCTATGGTATCATTGCCGCATTGGCAGGCTGGCCAAGCCACTCACGAATGGTGGGACGGACGCTTAGATATACACCTGGTGCGGAACGTCTGCCTTGCCATCGTGTTGTTAATAAAGTCGGGCGTACAGCCCCCGGGTGGCTTAGTCATCGTCCGTTGTTGGAGTCAGAGGGAGTAAGGTTTATGCCAAATGGACATGTAGATATGCGTCATTACCTTTGGGAACCCGTTTTGAGTTTGTAACGCAGTTTCTCGTGTTAAACAAACTAACAAACGTAAAATAATCAGTTTAAAACGTTTTTATCTCAGATTTAATGCTTACCTTTGCCGAGCTTTTAGCACTTTTATGAGAAGTCGGCAAGCATTTGCATTGTCAGGAAACGTTTTAATGAAGATATAGATTATGGCAAAGAAAGCATTACTCATGATTCTCGATGGATGGGGAATCGGCAAACATGGTGAGGGCGATGTTATATTCCGGACACCGACACCATACTTAGATTATTTGACAGCAGTATCGGCACACTCTCAGTTGCAGGCAAGCGGTGAAGACGTAGGTCTTCCTGATGGTCAGATGGGCAATTCAGAAGTCGGTCATTTAAATATCGGTGCAGGACGTGTGGTATATCAAGACTTGGTAAAGATAAACCGTGCCTGCAAAGACGGTTCTATTTTAGAAAATCCTCAAGTGAAAGCAGCTTATACCTATGCCAAGGAGCATGGGAAGAAGCTCCATCTTATGGGGTTAACCTCAAACGGTGGTGTGCATTCTTCACTCGACCATCTTTTCAAACTCATTGAGGTGGGAAAAGAATATGGATTGAAGAACCAGACCTTCGTACACTGCTTTATGGATGGTCGCGATACAGACCCAAAGAGCGGCAAGGGCTTCATCGAGCAGGTAAGCAAGGTCTGTGCCGACAATGATGCCGCTATTGCCAGCATCGTCGGACGTTTTTATGCAATGGACCGTGACAAGCGTTGGGAGCGTGTGAAAGAGGCATACGACTTGCTTGTTAAGGGTGAAGGTAAGCAGAGTACCGATATGGTTGCCGCCATGCAGGAGAGTTATGATGCCGGTGTCACAGATGAGTTTATCAAACCTATTCATAACAGCTCCGTTAACGGACTGATAGAGGAAGGTGACGTGGTAATCTTCATCAATTTCCGTAATGATCGTGCAAAGGAGCTTACCGTTGTTCTCACACAGCAGGACATGCCAGACCAGGGAATGAGCACCATTCCAGGATTGCAATATTATTGCATGACACCATACGACGCTTCCTTCACGGGCGTACATATCCTTTTCCCAAAGGAGAATGTGGAAGACACACTTGGAGAATACCTCTCTCGGTTAGGAAAGAAACAGCTGCATACTGCCGAGACTGAAAAGTACGCACATGTTACATTCTTCTTCAACGGCGGACGTGAGGCTCCATTTGAAGGCGAAGACCGTATATTGGTGCCCAGTCCGAAGGTTGCCACATACGATCTGAAGCCAGAGATGAGCGCATACGAGGTAAAAGATAACCTTGTCGCTGCTATCAAGGAAGACAAATACGACTTTATTGTCGTGAATTTTGCCAATGGCGACATGGTTGGACACACCGGCGTGTATAATGCCATTGCCAAGGCGGTATGGGCAGTAGACCATTGTGTACACGATGTTATTGAGGCAGCCAAGGCAACAGGCTATGAGGCAATTATCATTGCCGACCATGGTAATGCTGATAATGCTATCAACCCAGACGGTACGCCAAATACAGCACACTCTTTGAATCCTGTGCCATTTATCTATGTGACTGACAATAACTCAGCCAAGGTAAAGGATGGACGTCTTGCCGATGTGGCACCAAGTATTTTGCATATCATGGGATTGGAACAACCCGCCGACATGACGGGTGAAAACCTCATAATAGACTGATAATACAACTTTGAATGATTCCCCGTTTTATTAAAAATCAATAATAAACGGGGATTTTTTCGTTGATTGGTAGCTTTTTAGCTATCTTTGTCCGATTTTTATTTTAGATGTTAGGTAAAACAATAAGATTTTAGATGAACGTAATTACGAAAACAATTCAATTGGCAGATGGAAGAACCATCTCCATTGAGACCGGAAAAGTTGCAAAACAGACCGACGGTAGCGTTGTCCTCCGCATGGGCAATACCGTACTGCTCGCAACTGTTTGTGCAGCTAAGGACGCAGTTCCGGGTACAGATTTTATGCCTTTGCAAGTAGATTACCGCGAGCAGTATGCTGCCGCAGGCCGTTTCCCGGGTGGTTTCACAAAGCGTGAGGGAAAAGCTTCCGACAACGAGATTCTCACATCTCGTCTGGTTGACCGTGTACTTCGCCCGCTGTTCCCGTCAAACTATCATGCAGAGGTTTTTGTGAATGTGATGTTGTTGTCTGCCGACGGCGTTGACCAGCCCGATGCATTAGCCGGTTTTGCTGCCTCCGCTGCTTTGGCATGTTCAGATATCCCGTTTGAGTGCCCTATCTCAGAGGTTCGTGTAGCCCGTGTCGATGGTGAGTATGTTATCAATCCTACCGTGGAGCAGATGAAGAATGCCGACATGGACATTATGGTAGGTGCCTCAGCTGAGAATATTATGATGGTGGAAGGAGAGATGAAAGAAGTCTCCGAGCAGGATCTGCTGGGTGCCTTGAAGGCTGCCATGGAAGCTATCAAACCTATGTGTGAGCTTCAGACGGAGTTGTCTAAGGAATTAGGAAAGGATGTTAAGCGCGAATACGATCATGAGATCAACGACGAGGCTTTGCGCGAGCGTATGAACAAGGAACTCTACCAGCCTGCATACGATGTGACTAAGCAGGCTCTTGAGAAGCACGCCCGTCAGGAAGCTTTCGATAAGATCTTGGAAGACTTCAAGGAGAAGTTCTTCGCAGAGCGTGCCGAAGCTGCCGCTGCCGACACCACTCCTGCGCTCGACGGTTCAGCCGTTGAGATCTCCGACGATGAGTACTCAGCAATGATGGACCGCTACTATCACGATGTGATGCGTGACGCAATGCGTCGTTGCATCCTTGATGAAGGTATCCGCCTCGATGGTCGTAAGACCGATGAGATCCGTCCTATCTGGTGCGAGGTTTCTCCACTGCCGATGCCTCATGGAAGCAGTATCTTCACACGTGGTGAGACACAGTCGCTTTCTACATGTACCTTAGGTACTAAGCTTGACGAGAAGCTTGTTGACGATGTTTTGGAGAAGAGCTACCAGCGCTTCCTCCTTCATTATAACTTCCCTCCATTCTGTACTGGTGAGGCTAAGGCACAGCGTGGCGTTGGCCGCCGTGAGATTGGTCACGGTCATCTGGCATGGCGTGGTTTGAAGGGACAGATTCCAGAGGATTTCCCATATACCGTCCGTCTGGTATCTCAGATTCTTGAGTCAAACGGCTCAAGCTCCATGGCTACCGTATGTGCCGGTACACTGGCTCTCATGGATGCTGGTGTCCCAATGAAGAAGCCCGTATCTGGTATCGCCATGGGTCTGATTAAGAACCCGGGTGAGGACAAGTATGCTGTACTTAGCGATATCCTCGGTGATGAGGACCACCTTGGTGACATGGACTTTAAGACCACCGGTACAAAGGATGGTCTTACGGCTACACAGATGGATATCAAGTGCGACGGTCTGTCGTTCGAGATTCTCGAGAAGGCACTGATGCAGGCAAAGGCAGGTCGTGAGCATATCCTCGGCAAGCTCATTGAGACCATTGCAGAGCCACGTCCAGACCTCAAGCCACAGGTGCCACGTATCGTGGAGATACAGATACCGAAGGAGTTTATTGGTGCAGTTATCGGTCCTGGTGGAAAGATTATCCAGCAGATACAGGAAGACACCAGCACAACAATCACTATCGATGAGGTTGACGGTGTAGGTAAGGTGCAGGTATGTGCCCCAGACAAGGCAAGTATCGACGCTGCTTTGGGTAAGATCCGCTCTATCGTTGCCGTACCAGAGGTAGGTGAGGTCTACGAGGGAACCGTCCGCAGCATCATGCCTTACGGATGCTTCGTTGAGTTCATGCCTGGTAAGGATGGCTTGCTCCATATCAGTGAGATTGATTGGAAGCGTTTAGAGACTGTTGAGGAAGCAGGCTTAAAGGAAGGTGACAAGATTACCGTTAAGCTTTTAGAGATTGACCCGAAGACTGGTAAGTTCAAGCTCTCCCACCGTGTGCTAATCCCGAAGCCGGAAGGATATGTAGAGCGTGAGCGTCGTCCTCGTCCAGAGCGCGGTGAGCGCCGCCAGCGTCCAGAACGTGGTGAGCGTCCAGAACGTGGTGAGCGTCGCCAGCGTCCTGAGCGTCGTGAGAACCGTAATGAGCAGGCTTCACGTTTCGATGAGAACTATGAGCCGAAGGATTTCAACGATTCTCTTGACCACGGCACTGATATCGATTAAATCGAATAAAAAAACACATAATCTTTGTTTTAAGCCTCGCAATAAGCATTTTCGCTATATTGCGGGGCTTTTACATTTTCTCGCAATTCTTGCGTGTTTTATAAAAAATATTTATATCTTTGCACCTTAAAATAAATAATCAAAACAATACAAATATGAGAAAAATTAATCTTTTTATTGTGTTTTTCCTGACACTATTAGGTGGGATAACACAAGTGAATGC
>CAJOPT010000092.1 GCA_905236455.1 uncultured Prevotella sp.
GCCACCGGAGCAGCGGATTTCAGGAATCCCGTGTCCTCCATACAATAAGGACAGACTTCAGCCTGAGCATCTATCTGCTCGCCGCATGCCGGACAATGTTTCATCTGGGGGCTTGCAGATTCAAACCCCGTACTTTCACCACAATAAGGGCAAATTTGTACGTGAGAATCAATCATCTCACCACATACAGGACATTCTCTCATAGTCAATTGGTTTTTATGTTAGTAATTAGGTTCATTTCTTTCGATTGTCGTTATCATCAGCTAAGATAAAGTCAAGCTGCCGCTTTCCGAGATCAGCCCTGGCAACCTGTATTCTGATAGGATCGCCCAACTGGTATACCTTATGTCTACGCCGTCCTACAAGACGATAGTTCTTTTCATCGAAGTCATAGTAATCATTGTCGAGGTCAGACATCTTAACCATTCCTTCACAATGGTTTTCGTCAATCTCACAATAAATGCCATAGGACTGTATTCCGCTGATATGGGCTTCATATATATTACCAATTTTGTCACCCATAAACTCTACAGCCTTATACTTTATGGAGTCGCGCTCGGCATTGGCTGCAATTTGTTCCATATCCGAACTGTGCTCGCACAGCTCCTCATATTTCTCACGGCTTGCGGATTTTCCTCCTTGCTGATATCTTGTAAGCAGCCTGTGTACCATGGTGTCAGGGTAACGGCGTATTGGAGATGTGAAGTGTGTATAATAGTCGAAAGCAAGTCCGAAATGACCAATGTTATATGTAGTATACTTGGCTTTCATCATTGCCTTGAGAGCTATCTTCTGTATAAGCTTTTCCTCCTTCCTGCCCTTACAATCCTCCATCAGCTTGTTCACGCTGCGCTCTGCCGCACCGCGAGTGCTCGATGACTTCAGCTTATATCCGAACTTTGCGACAAACTGGCGCAGCTCATCAAACTTCTGTGGATCAGGATTGTCGTGAACACGATATGGCAGGGTCTTGGGGATAAACTTCTGTCCGTTTTTCATCCTTCGCGGCTTCCCTACATCCTCCGCAACAGTACGATTGGCGAGAAGCATGAACTCTTCTATAAGCTTATTTGCGTCCTTCGACCGTTTGTAATAGCACCTTATAGGCTTGCCGTCTTTGTCAATGTCAAACTTCAGCTCTTCAGAATCGAAGTTTACGGCTCCGTCTTTAAACCGCTTGTCACGCAGCTTCTTCGCAAGACGATCGAGTGTTATTATCTGCTCTGCATTCTCACCTTTATAGCCATCCTTCCCCGGTGCCGGAGCAGGAGTACCTGTACCATCGACAACACCATTGCTTTCCAACAACTCCTGGACTTCCTCGTATGCATACCTACGGTTGCTTCTTATTACCGTATGAACAATACGATATTGTTTTACTTCCGCCTCTTCATTCAAATGGAAAATAACGCTATAACATAGCTTCTCTTCGTCTGGGCGTAGCGAACATACGTAGTTACAAAGATGCTCTGGCAGCATTGGTATGGTACGGTCTACAAGATATATTGACGTGGCGCGTTTTTGTGCCTCTTTGTCAATAATCGAGCCTTCGGTAACGTAATGTGACACATCGGCAATATGCACACCCACTTCCCACAAGCCATCACTTATGCTCCGTATACTAAGAGCATCATCAAAGTCCTTTGCATCATGCGGGTCGATGGTACATGTCCACACATCCCTGAAATCCTCTCTCTCTGCCAAGTCTTGTTCAGTAATCTCACCTGAAATCTCTTTTGCGGCGTCCTCAACGGCTTTCGGGTACTTATATGGCAGTCCATACTGTGCCAGTATAGCATGCATCTCCGTGTTATTCTCACCAGCCTTCCCAAGGATGTCGACGACTTCACCAACCAACCGTCTTGAGTCTTTTGACGGCCACTCGATTACTTTCACGACAGCCTTGTCACCTGTCTTGCCTTCCTTTAGCTTTCTCCTTGGTATTAATATGTCATTTGAAAAAACATTACTCTCCAGTTCAAGGAAAGCCACCTCAGGCTCCACGTGCAACGTTCCGACAAACGTATCCTTGGCATGCTGGAGTATGTCGGTGACCATTGCCTCTTTTATGTGGTTTCTGCGACGCGCCAAAAGAGTTATACGTACACGATCTCCATTCATCGCATACATAGAATTGCGTTCAGAAACAAATATGGGTTTGTCGCTACCGTCAGGTATAAATGAGTTCTTTCCATTAGACTTACGTACAAACGTACCTTCCTGAACCTGACCATCCGTGTTAAGGCGGTAACTTGCGTCCGTAACCTTACTTAAGAAATCATCCCAAGCCATATCCTCCATTACTTCCACAGCCAACATCTTTGCCGGATGTGTTTTCAACTGAAGCATTTTGAAAATCTGCTTATATGCTAAAGTTTCACCTGGGTGAGACTTGAACAACTCTCTCACAAGCTCTTCAACTTTCTTTTTAGTGAAGCGTACGGCTTTTTTCTTTGGCTTAGACATAACAAACGCATTTTCATGATAATCTGTTTGCAAAGATAAAATAAAACAAAGAGAAATCAAAATTATTTCATTAAAAAATTGATGTCATGCGTTTTAATTAAAACGCGAATAGCCATATTCTATAGGAATTTCTATATGGATTACATTACTTTATAGGGACTACATTGCAAATGCAGGATTCATTCTTAAACAAACTAAACAAATTTCCAAAAGTTACATAATCCTTTGTAATCAACTTATTATCAGTTTGTTAAGCTGTATGTACCTTTTTATCAAAGTTACATAAGTTACATAGACACCAAAACAAGTTGTTTTGGTGCCATAAAGTTACTCTTTTAGGTTCAAATAGATCGCTTCTTTGAGACCAAAACAACTTGTTTTGGTCTGCCAGAAACCTTCTTCTGGATAACAAATTGCATCTTTTAGTCATGCGTTTGCCCTCATTATCCCATACGAATCAGCCTCCGCCCCTGCTCCATTTCCACGCCTTTGGTAATCGCAAAGTTTTGCCAAGGAATGCAACTTTTTAGCGAGAAAGCACAAGACTTTTGCAATTAAACTGCTTAAACACATGAAATTTATGATACTTTACAAAAAGTATCATAGCAGCTAAATCTCTAATACACAACTATTTATAAGGAAATATGATGGTTTTGCAAAAAATTAGGTTTCAGAAAATTAATCATACTGGTCAAATCTTTTCTAATACTCATCTCAAAGTCTTGATAATATGCTTTAAATCATGTGCGAAAATTGAAGAATACATTCTTGCTCCTTCATCCCATAAATGGCTGGTATTCGAGAAATATTCAGGATGATTATGAAATAGTCTGCTTGTATGATAATCTAATAGCGGCACACGGTATCGGCTTGCTATACTATAGATTGGTTTGTAGTACGTGCTATCTACGTTTTGGTATTTTGGTGAAATTGTTAAGACAACCTTTACGTTCATACTTCTACATTTATTTATAAACTTCTCTATATATATCAGTTTATTCGCATCATAAACCGTATCAGTATTTGCTTCTTCCATGCTGGATAGAATCTTTGTCGGTTTAGGATTTGCCATATATCCGTTATCAAGACTATATGTGCGGCGGACTATTAAACCATATATGGTTTCCATTACCTTTGAATTATATCTATATAAATGAGACAATTTATATAGTGGCAATGTCTTGGCATCCATATATACAGAATCAGCACTTTCACTTGTCCCAATATATGGTGCAAAGAAGGAGATAAACTGATATGGTTGAGATGATTTTAAAAAATCATTGTTCATTATCTCTAAGCAAATCACTTTGGGAGCATGATAGCTTAATAAGTTGTTTAGAACTATGTAATGCGAGTATATATTGTCAGAAGATGAAATACCACCATTATATACTGTCATTTGAAGAGTGTCTCTTATGATTGAAGGGACATAGTGATTATCCACACGAGATGTACCCAACAATATAACGTCTTCCAAAGAGTTTCGCACCAAATGCTCCATCTTGACCTCGGCGTGTGTGTAAGTATGCATCGAACACAACTTGAGAACAACACCGCCAATACGATCAACTGCAAACAATATAATTACTATGAATGATATGCTAAGAACTAATTTCTTCATAACGAGTTTGTTTGTTAAAACTGGAAATATATAAACTGATCGCCTCCCAAGACCCCAAAAAGGATAATAAATGCTATCATTAAGGATATATATAAATGTCTCACTACCCAATATCGTGATTTTGCGATATGAATATTCCAATTAAACTCAGAGGCACACTCTTTTAAAATTAATACAGGAAACACTATCAACAAAGCCACAAACGTGGCATTGTCACGATAAGGAATTCCTGGGTGTATAAAGATTCCTTCAACTATTGTTTTCACATCTCTTAAGCTATTTGCTCGAAATAAAATCCAAGTAAAACATACTATAACAAATGTTACTCCCCAATGGAAAAATCTATTCCAGCCAAAGTATTGTTTTCTCCCTATTCCAAGTGCTTTTTCAATACACAGAAGCAAACCATGAAGACTCCCCCAACACAAGAATGTCCAGTTTGCGCCATGCCAAATTCCGCTGATTACAAAGGTAACAAGCAAATTTAAATACTGCCGACTACGAGACACTCGATTACCACCAAGCGGAATGTAAACATAGTCCTTAAACCAAGTAGAGAGAGAAATGTGCCACCTGTGCCAGAATTCACCTATTGAACTTGCAAAATATGGACGATGAAAATTTTCCATCAAATGAAATCCCAACACATGTGCCACGCCAATAGCTATCAAGGAATATCCTGCAAAATCTCCATATATCTGAAATGGAAACAAGAGAGATGCAAGCATATAACTTGAACCATTATGCATTTCCAAGTGATTGTATATAGTATCAACATAGAGAGCACAACGATCTGCTATTACCAACTTCAGAAAATACCCCCATACCATTAGGCGTATTCCTGCCATTACATTTTCATAGTCAAAATCATGGCGTTTTTTGAATTGAGGTAATAGATTATTCGACCTCTCAATTGGTCCCGCAACAAGTTGAGGAAAGAAGGAAACAAATAAGGCATAAGTCACAAAATCACTCTCGACCTTAGTTGTACCTCGATAAACATCTATTGAATAGCCCAATGCCTGGAACGTATAAAAGGAAATACCAACAGGCAGAAGCAAAATAAATTCTGGTATATCTATCGATAATCCACATACATCAAGTAATACCGCCACATTAGATGAAATAAAATTATAGTATTTGAACAAGAATAGAATAGATAGATTCAGTATCAAACTACATAAAAGACAAGCCTTCTTCTTATGCTTCTCCTCAAACCTATCAAGCCCCAACCCCGCAACGTATGTTATCGCAGTACTCGTCAGAAGTAACAACGCATAAGCAGGTTCCCAATTCATATAAAAGTAATAGCTTGCAATAAGCAAAAGTATGTTTCTTATTTTTATTCTTCTTGCAGGAATCACAAAATATACAATGCATACTATAGGGAAAAACAATAGGAATGCAATAGAATTGAATAACATCCTTGAACCATAATATTTGAATCCGCAGACACCCAAGAACCGGACGTATTCATATACCCATTTTGACAACCACATAAAGAAAGCGGGGCATCTCGCCTCTGCTTGCTTGTCTCGTTAGGTCGTCGGAAACCCGTACAAATAAACAAACAGAACTGACACCCACGCCGTTGGTATATATAATGCCCCAAAAGGTGTGCTTGACAGCATAGTTAGCTATCGGCACACCAACGGGAGAGCATAATATACCTACCCGTAGTATCTACATCTGCAATGTAATTGATTTGTACGTTTGAAGTTCCGACGTTCAACGATACCAAAAACAAAGCGTTAGCAAACACTTCCCATTATGTAGTGCTCCTTCACCCTCTTCACCGCTCTGACTTTCAAGTCAGCACAGCGTGGTACGGAAGCGAGTGCAAAGGTACAAATATAATTGAAAACGGAAAATGAAAAAGCAAAAAAATTGTTGGAAATAGATAAAAGTCACGAATGAAAGCGATTTTTGCTCATCGGAGCCAATTATATGCATGTTTTTTCTTAAATTTGCAGCCACATTATTATAATACGGATCAGAACATGGCAGACAACAAAGGCGAAATAATCATGTACCAGCCAAATGAGACCATCCGCCTCGAAGTGCGTATGGGCGAAGAAACTGTATGGCTAACGCAGCAGCAAATGGCAGAACTGTTTGACAAAGACAGAACTGTCATAGGCCGCCATATCCGCAATATCTACAAGGAGGAAGAACTGGAGCAAGATATCACATGTGCAAAATTTGCACATATGGGTTCCGATGGTGATCAGGAGTATGAATATACGGCCTACAACCTTGATGTCATCATCTCTGTCGGCTATCGTGTGAAATCAAAACGCGGCACAAAGTTCCGTCAGTGGGCAAACAAGGTCTTGAAGGAATACTTGCTGCGTGGATATGTGGTTAACACACGTATTGCAGCTCTTGAACAGCATGCTGCCAAACAAGACGTTGAGATACAAGAACTGAAAAGCAAGGTGGACTTCTTTGTGCGTACCTCGCTGCCACCAGTCGAAGGCATTTTCTTTGACGGTCAGATATTTGATGCCTATGCCCAAATAGTGAACCTTATTCAGCAGGCCAAAGCATCTGTAGTGCTTATTGACAACTATATCGACGAAACAACGCTGACGATGCTCAGCCGCCGCGATGCGGGTGTTACAGCCACTATCTTCACCCGTCCGCTGAGTGCGCAGCAGCAGTTGACCGTGCAGCGTCACAACCAGCAATACCCACCTGTCGCAATCAACATCTGTCAGCATAATCATGACCGTTTTTTGATTATTGATGATGACGTGTATGTCTTTGGAGCCAGTCTGAAAGATGCTGGCAAGCGGCTGTTTGCATATATTAGAATGCAAGAAACAAATGCGCAGCAATTGCTGAGTGGGATAAGATAACAGAATCCAGACTAATGGTGAAACAGAAAAGTATTTACTTCTGCCAATATCCATGCTGGAGGGTATGCATCAGAATAGGTCTGCTTGAAGTGAACGATGAAATCTTTTCTATCTCATTGAAGATAAGCAGACGAAGTTTCTTATCGAAACGATAGAGCATCATCACTTGGCTGAACGTTGTGTTCGGTTTATAACGATGCTGTTCCTTGGGAATCTATAATAAAGGAAGGTACTTCCGCTCGACAACCAACGGTCACTGTTTGCGAAGCAAGGGAAAGTAATAAAAATAAAAATAAACTTTTATTTTGTATTGTCCTCGCTTAATCGTACCTTTGCAGGCGAAAGAGTGTACACGGCAAATGAAAAGTATATTAATTACTGGTGCAAGCGGTTTTATTGGCTCATTTATAGTTGAAGAAGCACTGAGAAGGGGAATGGAGACATGGGCGGCAGTCCGCGCTTCAAGCTCACGTGCTTTCCTTCATGATGAGCGCATTCACTTTATTGAGTTAGACTTCTCTTCAAAGGAAATGCTGAAAAAACAGCTTAACGGACATCAGTTTGACTATATCGTCCATGCAGCAGGTGTTACAAAATGTCTGGACAAGAACGACTTTTTCAAGACAAACACAGATGGCACTAAAAACCTTGCGATGGCATTGTTAGAACTGAAAATGCCTGTAGAACGCTTTGTATACATGAGCAGTCTTAGTATCTTCGGAGCCATAAAAGAGGAACAGCCATACGAGGAGATAAAGGAAAACGATACGCCATGCCCCAACACTGCGTACGGTCAGAGTAAGCTGCAAGCTGAAGCATGCCTCAAAGGGCTGCCATACGTCATTCTCAGACCCACGGGAGTATATGGTCCCCGTGAGAAAGACTATTTCCTTATGGCGAAAAGCATCAAGAATCACATAGATTTCGCAGTAGGGTTCAAACCACAAGACATAACTTTTATATACGTCAAAGACGTTGTTCAAGCAGTATTCCTTGCTATGGAGCACGGCAAGACAGGACGAGCCTATTTCCTTTCCGACGGACGAGTTTACCGAAGCAGTACATTTAGTGAACTTATTCACAAAGAACTTGGTAAGCCTTGGTGGTTAAGAGTCAAAGCCCCAATATGGGTTCTACGTATAGTGACATTCTTTGGTGAGAGCATAGGACATATTACAGGCAAGCTATCCGCTCTCAACAATGACAAGTTCCATATTCTCAAACAACGCAATTGGAGATGTGATATTCAGCCTGCCATTATGGAATTAGGATTCCATCCTGAGTATAGCTTAGAAAGAGGGACTCACGAGACTATTCAATGGTATCTTGAAAACAAGTGGCTTTAAAGGCAATTCGGTATATGAAAAAATTATTGAAAGAACTTTTCATGATTGAGAAGAAGCCCAGAAAAGGTCTTATGACATTTGAATGGGTCGTAATGGCATATCTTATCCTCACGCTTCTTTACATCCTTTTCATGTATACCAAGTTACCTCATGCCGATGAGATGATATGGGGAAGGATAAGCATTGTGGCCATTACTGCAGCCTTATGGCTGGTATACCGTATCATACCTTGCCGCTTCACTGTCGTTGTCAGGGTTATAACACAGATGGGATTGCTTGGGTGGTGGTATCCTGACACTTACGAACTAAACCGGATACTCCCCAACCTCGACCACGTCTTTGCCAGTTTAGAACAACAGCTCTTCGGATGTCAGCCTGCGTTAATTTTCCATGAGAAGATGCCAAGTGTCATTGTCAGTGAGCTTCTCGATCTCGGCTATGCATCCTATTATCCTCTTATCGCTTTGGTGTTGTTCTACTTTTTCTTCTTCAAGTATGCCGACTTCGAACGCGCCGTATTCATAACAATATCTGCGTTTTTTATATATTACATCATCTACATATTGGTGCCTGTAACAGGACCGACATTTTATTACAAAGCGGTTGGCATTAAGAATATTGCAGCAGGGGTATTCCCCAATCTCCATGACTACTTCAATTTCCATAGAGATTGCCTGCCTTCACCAGGATATACAGACGGAGTATTCTACCACCTTGTTGAAGACGCAAAGGCTGCGGGTGAGCGTCCTACGGCAGCATTCCCCAGTTCACACGTTGGCATTACTATCATCTTACTTTGGCTGACACTTTATGCCCGTAACTATAGACTCTTCTGGGTATTACTGCCATTTTTTATACTGCTCACCATATCCACTGTATATATTCAAGCACACTATCTTGTAGATGCGATAGCCGGATTAATATCAGGAACTGTAATATATCTCGTTTTGTTTCTTGTCTCAAGAAACATACCTCATAGAAAAGACAAAAGAAAATGAAGAAACTATACATTGAGACTTATGGCTGCCAGATGAATGTAGCCGATTCAGAAGTGGTAGCCTCTGTCATGAAGATGGCAGACTATGAAGTTTGTGAGAAGCTGGAAGATGCCGACGCAGTATTCCTCAATACCTGCTCCGTCAGAGATAACGCTGAACAGAAGATTTATCATAGGTTAGATGCGCTGTACAGCCAGAAACAGAAGCAGACAAAGAATGGCAAAGGACTGATCATTGGCGTATTGGGCTGCATGGCAGAACGAGTAAAGGAAGACCTTTTAGAGAACCACCATTGTGACTTAGTTGCCGGTCCGGACTCTTATCTTACTCTTCCCGACCTTATTGCACAGGCAGAGACAGGTCATCGTGCCATAAATATCGATTTGTCACTTACAGAGACCTACAAAGACATTGTTCCGCAAAGACTACATGGTGCCAAACTTGGTGGTTTTGTAAGTATTATGAGAGGATGTAATAACTTCTGCCACTATTGTATTGTTCCTTACACCCGTGGCCGTGAACGCTCAAGAGACGTTAGCAGTATCCTGAAGGAAGTTAAGGATTTATGCGACAGAGGATTCAAAGAAGTAACCTTGCTGGGACAAAACGTAAATAGTTATCAATTTGGCACTCTCGGGTTCTCTGACCTTCTGAGAACCGTTGCCGAGACAGTACCGGGAATGAGAGTGCGTTTCACGACATCACACCCTAAGGATATGAGCGACGACACCTTACATGTCATTGCCGATGTCCCAAATGTATGCAAACAAATACATCTCCCTGTACAAAGCGGATCAGACAAGATCTTAAAGTTAATGAACAGGAAGTACACGAGGGAATGGTATATGGACAGAGTACGTGCCATAAGAGACATCATACCCGACTGCGGTCTGTCTACTGATATCTTCGTGGGGTATCACAACGAGACGGAGGAAGATCACCAACTGAGCTTAGATCTAATGCGAGAGGTAGGATACGACTCCGCATTTATGTTCAAATATTCTGAACGCCCGGGCACATACGCGTCCAAACACCTGCCTGACAATGTACCTGAGGATGTGAAAATCCGCAGACTGAATGAACTCATTCAATTGCAGACAGAGATGTCGGCTATCGCTAACAAACGAGATGAAGGCAAAGAGTTTGAAGTTTTAGTAGAAAACTTCAGCAAGAGAAGCCGCTCTCAACTTTGCGGAAGAACAGAACAGGGAAAGATGGTCGTATTTGACAAAGGAAACCATCATATTGGAGAGACCATAAAGGTCAAGATAACAGGCTCTACCTCTGCCACTTTATTCGGAGAAAGCATCGATTAGACAAGGTATGTAGACCTCGTATGCGCCTCGGGTGTGAGGCACATTGACAATAGCTCTCTAAGTTCAAAAATCAAGACTAAGCTCTACTTCTTCCAACAACCTGAAGCTACGACGATGATAAGGAGTAACGCCATATTCCCGAATAGCCTGCCTGTGCTTTTTTGTAGGATACCCCTTATTTGACAGCCAGTCATATTGTGGATAGCTCTTTGCCAGTTCATTCATATAATCATCACGATAGGTCTTGGCAAGTATGCTCGCTGCGGCAATAGAAAGATATTTGCCGTCACCCTTTACAATAGTGGTGTAAGGAACACTTACTGGTGTTCCATTAGCATCATAGCTATATGGCTTAAATCGATTTCCATCAACAATAACAGCCTCTGGTCTTACCGACAACTGGTCCAATGCCCTGTGCATGGCGAGAATAGAAGCATTAAGGATATTTATCTCATCTATCTCTTCTGGAGTCACCACACCAACAGCCCATGACAAGGCTTCTTTCTGGATAATCTCACGTAGCTGATAACGCCTCTTCTCTGTCAACTGCTTTGAGTCATTTAAATACTCATTCTGATAGTCATTTGGAAAAATCACAGCAGCTGCATATACGCTTCCAGCCAAGCAACCACGCCCAGCCTCATCACAGCCAGCTTCAATCTTATCCTTATAATAATGGTTTGCCAACATCGTTTTCATATATGAAGAACCCCTATTATAACGGTCTGCCAACATCGTTTTCATATATTAAAAACGATGTTGGCGTATTTTTATTTTGTCAGAAATGTTTAAAGTTAAGAGATAATTCAATTATATTATCTCACATGCCCCATATACTTGCCTATAAAGAATATTGTACCTGTGCTTTGTTCACTGATAACATACAGGAAAGGATGGTTGGCATGGAAGTTTTTGGTCTGGGGTGGATAATCCGAGGCATCAATACCTGTATTGGTCACTGCTGCCGCCTCCGTTCCTTCCTCATCAATCTTGATACGGGCAACCTGTCTCATCTGGTTTATAAAAGTAGGTTTATTACAGAAATCCGGGAACTCTGCCTTGTTCTCATCAAAAGCATCAGTTATTCCAAGCTTACTTAATACCGTTTTGAGGTCAAAGTCACTGTTCGTCTCTAAGCGAGGAATCTTAATGTCAAGATTCTTAGTTGACAAATGACCATTAATATCCCTCCAGCTTGCCGCAGACAGGCTATGGAGTACGTCATCTACCGTCTTTCCTTCAAGAGGCAGGAGAACCGTCATACAAAATGCTTCGTTACCGTATGCCAACCGTAATATCTGACTATAGTAATTCTCATAATATAAGAATCTTCCTTCTTGATGCATCATAGGTACCATTAACAAGTGTTTTTCCGGACCTTCATGGTCAAACTCCTCTTCCAGTGTCTCATCCTTACTAAACTTTTTCGTCCATTCCCCTTTGAAATAAACAGCATTAAGCAGGTAGCTGACCGCAAACGGATTGAAAGTCCGTTCTGTCAACACCTCTTTTATCATTCCATCTGTATGGTCACTTGCCCACTGGTTGATGACACCCAATGTCTTTCCGTCATTAAAGTCGCGAGTTTCTGGTTGGGCGTTATAAAAATCATTTGCCTTAGATATAAAGGTTGGAGTCAGCTCATAGCCCTTATTCATAAAGACAGTGTTGGATATCATTACCTTTGTTTGATTATCAAGGTTTGGTGCATGCCAAAGCATCTGTTTGCAGAAATCATTCACTGCATCAGCGTCAGAGAATCCAAGCACGTCAGTAATCTGCTTGCGAGTATCGCCCGTTGCCCCATTATTCAACATTCCCAAAGCGTATGTGACACTAATCGGAGAGAGAATCTGGTCTTTGTCCTCACCTATAGCCCTAAGCAGGTTAAAAGCAAAGTCATTGTTCCGTCTTACCAATTCCTGACCTGAGCGAGTCAATGAGATGTTTTCACGTTCTTTCCCTCCATCCGACGGAGACGAGGCATCATTGTCACACGCCATAACCATTGTAATCAATAGGGTAATAGAAACCCAAATCATTGTCTGTTTCATTTCTTTCTTAATTTATTTGTTCTATGAGAGAAACGCTGGAACATGGAGAAACTTGCACGAGGGATTGTTAATAAATACTAATCAGGATAAAACGATGCAAGGTTTTCTCGCGTTCATTGTTTATATAAGAAAAGACAATACGTATGATACTGCTAAACACAAACAAACAGAGATGGATTATCATGATTCTGACCATCATGATAACCTTCGCATGCAGCAAAGAAGAGAAAGATGGTATTAGTACATTATCAGACGATACCAATGGCACCGCTTCTCTCACAGCAGTCTATGAGGCAAACTGGGTTGTAAATCAGGAAGTCGTGGGACAATGCAAGTATTATGTCAATGGATCTCGCTCTTATGTGGACTCCTACCCCAGCAGATACCTTTTCAACTGGATTGACAACTACAATAAAGGCGACAAGGTTGACCACGGTTTTGAGCAGACAAATGACTACAATACATTCAGCTCTTCGGATTTCGACAATCTGTCTGGCGGTGAAATGGTATTCAATGTAACGGGGAACTCCTCCAAATCATCGTACTATAACTATCCATATACATCTTCCGACAACACAATAGTCATTAACGGCAAAAGTTACAGGATACTATTCATACATAAACAAGGAACGCCAACTGCCGTCCATGACCTGAAAGCAGACAATTGGACGGTGTCGTGGATGATCACAAGCGTCAGGATTGAAAATACAGAAAACAAAAAGGATGTCATAGAACACAGCTTCAGTCCCTATTTATCCATGATTCTGATAACAACCAAACGTATAGGCTAATAGCTTTGGAGACCGAGCAGCAACTGATAAGTGCGATACACCGCAAAGAGAAGGATGCCAAAAGGCGCCTATACGAACGCTTTGCCGGATATGCTACAGCTATAGCTCAAAGGTATGTACCAAATCACGATGAGGTACATGACGTGTTGCAAGACAGTTTCGTGAAAATCCTAACCTCTATTGACAGCTTTCACTATCGTGGCGAGGGCTCGCTGAAAGCATGGATAGCAACTATCGTTGCCCATCAGTCTCTCAATTATATTAAAAAGCATAAACAAATTATTATCTCCGACTATCTTCCAGAGGAGCCAGTAACAGAGGAGGAACCAGATGTGGAACGCATACCTCCCGATGTACTGAACCATCTGATAGGACAGCTGCCCACAGGCTACAGAATGGTACTCAACCTATATGTCTTCGAGCAACTGTCACATAAGGAGATTGGAAAGCTATTAGGCATAAAGCCCGAAACCTCTGCCTCGCAGTATTCAAGAGCAAAGAACACTCTCGCAAGACTGATAAAAGACTATCTTAAAACTGGTAAAACGCTATTTAAAGACCGATAAGCTATGACACATCAAGACTGGACCGACCAACTACGAGAAAGGATGGCTGACTATGAGGCAGCTGCCCCAGAAGGGCTATGGGACGACATTGAGCAGTCATTGCCATCAAGGCAAGCAAAAACCATTCCGCTATGGCTCCGCCTTGTAGGTTCTGCAGCCATGATTATATTTGTTGCCGGCATAGGCTGGTGGTTATGGCAAGAAAGAAACCCGAATCAAACGCTTTCACAAAACGAGAGGCTACGAGTAGGCGAGCGAAGCTCGGGTAACCGTCAAAAGACGCTTGCCAAAGCAAGAAACAACGCTCGTTGGCCAAAGGGAATTGAAAATCGACGGCCGAAGGGAAAGTCAAAAGCAATGGCGAGGATAAGTCCTTATAGAGAGTCTTGTGCCAAGAGAATCTTGTGTCAGGAGATCCCTGTGTCAAGCACAGGGATGAGGACGGATACACTTTCACAAAACGTAGCGACTGAAAGGAATCGTTTCTTTAGTACGCTTTCACAAAACGAAGAGAGTGAAAGAAATCGTTTCTTTAGTACGCTTTCACAAAACGAAGAGAGTGAAAGAAATCCTAATCAGCACATCCTCAAAACGAATCGACTGAAAGAGAACTTCTCCGACAAAACATCTATCAAGAAATATGAGATTGTTTTAGAAGCAGAACAGACGAGTCCTAATCATTCAGGCAAAAAAGATATCAGTATTGGAATTATGGCAGACAATGGTCTGCTTGCTTACACCCATATCAATGGAGTTCAAATGAATTCTGAGATGAGTAAGCAATACGACTATTCCGACTACCTCCCCACAAGAGCCAGTGCCCCAAGCGATGAGATAATCTGGCTGACAGACTATGAGGAAGAACAGCACCATTACCGTCCGGTGTCATTAGGTCTCTCTGTTGATTATCCTATAACGCCTCTTTGGAGCATTCAAACTGGCATTGTATATACTTATTTACATTCTGACTTTAAAAATAAGATGGGGCAAATAAGTATTAACACAGAACAGAAACTCCATTATATTGGAATACCACTCATTGTTAAATACAACATTCTGAGAAGACATCAATGGAAAGCGTACATAAATATAGGAACGGAGATTGACTTCAACATATATGCCAAGTCTGTCGTCTACTGCGACAGACGCGATGCTTTATCAGACTCACGCCACGGACAGGGAACTGAGACCGAGGGGATAGAGACACAGATAAAAAAAGACCATGCACAATGGTCTATGGGGGGCGCAATTGGAATTGAGTACGACATCATCCCTGAATTGGGACTATATGCCGAACCTGGTTACCGCTATTACTTTAACAACGGCAGTAACATACAGAACTACTTTAAAGATCAGCCGCATAACTGGAGTATCCAATTTGGCTTAAGGCTGAACCTCAACAAATAAATCTATCAGAACATCTGAGTGATGCGGCGGAGTCCCGCAACAAAAACATCAATCTCTTCTATCGTATTATACAAAGCAAAAGAAGCTCGCACAGTACCAGCTATCCCAAGACGGTCCATCAATGGTTGAGCACAGTGATGCCCAGTCCTTACCGCAATACCCAAACGGTCAAGTAGCGTTCCGATGTCAAGATGGTGAATGTTGCCGACATTAAAAGAGACAACCGCATCTTTTTCCTCTGGCTGAGGTCCAAAGATTGTCATTCCCTCAATAGTCTGCAATTGTTCCATACAATAGCGGGTCAGTTGTTGCTCATGCTTTTGTATGGCATCTAATCCGATGGCATCGATATATTTTATTGCTGTAGCAAGTCCGTGTGTGGCTACATAGTCAGGAGTTCCTGCCTCAAACTTAAAAGGAAGTCGCTCAAAGGTTGTCTTCTCCCAAGTCACCCTGTCTATCATCTCACCACCACCTTGATAAGGAGGAAGCTTCTCAAGCCACTCTTCCTTCCCATAAAGGACACCTATACCCGTCGGACCATACATCTTATGTCCGCTAAAGGCAAAGAAGTCACAATCTATATCTTGTACATCAACTTTAAAATGTGGTGCGCTCTGTGCCCCGTCCACCAGAACAGGTATGTTGTGAGAATGAGCAACCTCAACAATTCCCTTAACATCATTTATTGTCCCAAGAACATTACTCACATGGGCAACGCTCACTAACTTGGTTTTCTCTGTAATCGCCTTTTCCAGTTCCTCAACACACAGTCGTCCGTCATCTGTTATCGGATGATGCTTCACCACAATGCCACGTTTAATCGCTTGCAACTGCCATGGCACAATATTGGAATGGTGCTCCATCTCTGTCACGATAATTTCATCGCCTGCCTGCATTTGCGACTCACAGAAGGAGCTTGCAACAAGATTTATCGCTTCGGTGGTACCGCGCGTAAATATGATCTCCTCTGTTTTTCTGGCGTTGACAAACTGGCGCACTGTCTCACGTGCCGCCTCATGCAAATCTGTAGCCTGCTGAGAAAGATAATGTACACCCCTGTGCACATTAGCGTTTACATTCAGATATTCCTCACGCATGGCATCGAGCACACACAAAGGCTTCTGCGTCGTAGCCGCATTGTCAAGATATACCAGTGGCTTTCCGTATACCTCACGTGACAATATCGGGAAATCTTTTCGGATGGATTCTATCTGATACATTGAGAATTGAAAGTTGAAAAATGAGAATTGAAAGATTTCTTAGTTCTTAGCTCCCTGTTATTTACAAAGCTTACAACCATCACATTTGTTGAGCTCACCCCGGAAGCGTTTCTCAACAAGATAATGGAGACGGTCGCGTAACGGCTCAAGTTTCATTTTGTCAATAACCTCATTGACAAAAGCGTTCTGCAACAAGATTCTTGCCTCTTTAAGAGAGATGCCTCTCTGACGCATATAGAACAAAGCAGCGTCATTGAGCTGTCCTACAGTAGAGCCATGTGCGCATTTTACATCATCGGCATATATTTCCAGCATTGGCTGAGTGAACATCCGGGATTCCTTTGTAGCTATAAGATTCTGATTTGTCATCTGTGATGATGTCTTCTGTGCGCCATGTTCTACAAGCACACGTCCAGCAAAGGCACCGACAGCCTTTTCATCAAGGACATACTTATATAGTTCATTAGATGTACAATGCGGAGCATGGTGAGTAATCAGCGTGTTGTTGTCGACGTGTTGTTGTTTGTCTGCTATCACACATCCATAGCAACCACACTCAGCCCCCTCTCCAGAGAACGTAAGATCGAGTTTGTTACGAGTAGTACCGTTGTGCAGGGTGATAACATTGTGATTTACACGGCTGTTAGCCTGCTGGTCTATATATACATTGCTGACACGAACATTCTTATAATGAGTTTCCTCAAGACAATAAAGGTCAAGTGAGGCATTTTCCCCTATACTTGCCTCAATTACTTGTGTTGTCAGGAATTCCCGGTCATCCGCGGCATGGTCACAAAAGAGCATTTTAAGCTCAGCTCCCTCTTCCAAGACTATAAGCACCCGCCTGTTCACCATCATATCTGACACTACTTGTTGTGCGTTTAGCGGTGTGGCTTTAAGTATATTGATGACTTGGATAGTACGCTCTACCTTAACGTTCTTAGGAACATACACAAACAAGCCATCTTGTGCGAGCATGGTGTTTAGCGCTGTCACCGCATCATCCCGAGTCCTTGCTTGTTTTCCATAATATTTAGCAATTATATCGGGATAGTCTCTCATTGAGCCAATAATGACACCTTCTGGAAGATGTCCCTTAGGAAGAGCTTTTGTATAGAAAGAGTCATTTACAACAAAATAAAGCGACGTCGAAAGGTTGGGCACATCACAACGGAAAGCCTGATAAGGGTCTACAGGTATCTCCAGCCTATTAAGATTAACACCATAGTCTGGTTCAAAAAGCTTGGACATATCCGTATATTTATACCGCTCTACCTTCTTCGACGGGAAACCTTGTGCCTTAAAGTCTTCAAAAGCCTGATCACGCACGGCATTCATCGGTTCAACAGCATGACGAAAAATCATCTGCCGTGCCTGTTCATACAATTCTATGTATTGTTGTTCGCTACGCATATCTCGAATACCACTTTATTATTAATTTGCACGTAGCAATATTAATCCTCTCCTATCTCTTCTTTAATCCAGTCATAGCCATGTTCCTGAATGGTTTTTGCCAGATCCGGACCACCAGTCTTTACAATACGTCCCTTGTACAACACATGAACAAACTGAGGACGAATCATTTCCAGCAGGCGATCGTAGTGAGTAATAACAATGCAACTACTCTCTGGAGTTTGGAGTTTGTTGACACCTTCTGCCACTATGCGCATAGCATCGACATCCAGACCGGAATCGGTCTCATCAAGGATGCTTAATTTCGGTTCGAGCATTGCCATCTGGAAGATCTCGTTGCGTTTCTTCTCACCGCCACTGAAACCTTCATTGACACTACGGTTGGCAAGTTTGGAGTCCAGTTCAACTATCTTACGTTTCTCACGAATAAGTTTCAGAAACTCCGCCGCGTTCATTGGCTCCAATCCTTGATATTTGCGTTTCTCATTGATGGCAGCCTTCATGAAGTTGGTCATAGACACACCTGGAATCTCTACAGGGTATTGGAAAGAGAGAAACAGCCCCTCATGGGCACGGTCCTCTGGCTTCATCTCCAATAGGTTCTTGCCATTAAAGAAAGCCTCTCCGGTTGTCACCTCATAGAGTGGGTTACCCACAAGCACTGCACTTAATGTAGATTTTCCCGACCCGTTAGGTCCCATGATAGCATGTGTCTCACCATCCTTAATAGTGAGATTGATTCCTTTTAATATTTCTTTGTCGCCAATCCTGGCATGTAGATTTCGTACTTCAAGCATTATTATTCAATTTTATCGTTATTACGGTATAACGTTATCTCGACATTATGACTTCTCAACCTACTGTACCCTCAAGAGACACGCTCAACAGCTTCTGAGCCTCAACAGCAAACTCCATAGGAAGCTTTTGAAGGACTTCTTTGGCATAGCCATTGACAATCAGGCCGACTGCCTGCTCAGTGGGAATACCTCGTTGGTTACAATAGAACAGCTGATCCTCGCTAATCTTTGAGGTTGTTGCCTCATGCTCGAAGATAGCCGTATCATTATGTACGTCCATATATGGAAATGTATGTGCGCCACAGTCTGAGCCCAATAACAAAGAGTCGCAAGAGCTGTAGTTGCGTGCGTTCTCTGCTGTGGCAGCCGCCCGTACCAGTCCGCGATAACTATTCTGTGAGTGTCCGGCTGAGATACCTTTGGATATGATCGTCGATTTTGTATTTCTACCCAGATGAATCATCTTCGTTCCCGTATCTGCTTCCTGATAATTGTTGGTTACCGCTACACTGTAAAACTCAGCGACACTATTGTCGCCACGCAAAACACAGGAAGGATATTTCCATGTGATGGCACTACCAGTCTCTACCTGTGTCCATGACAGTTTAGAGTCGACACCACGTAAGTCACCACGCTTTGTCACCAAGTTAAGGACACCGCCCTTGCCTTCTTCATCACCGGGATACCAGTTTTGAACCGTGGAGTATTTAACTTCGGCGCGGTCTTTAACAATAATCTCAACGATAGCGGCATGCAACTGGTTCTCGTCACGCATAGGAGCGGTACAACCTTCAAGATAACTCACATAACTATCATCGTCTGCGATAATCAATGTGCGCTCGAACTGTCCCGTATTGCGTGCATTGATGCGGAAATAGCTGCTCAGCTCCATCGGGCAGCGCACCCCTTTCGGTATGTACACAAACGAGCCGTCGCTGAACACGGCGCTATTCAGTGCCGCAAAGAAGTTGTCACGATATGGGACTACTGTTCCAAGATACTCCTTCACCAACTCACCATGCTCTTTGATTGCCTCACCGATACTACAGAAGATAACCCCCTTCTCGCGGAGTTTCTCTTTAAAGGTGGTTTTCACCGATACTGAGTCCATGATGGCATCCACAGCGGTATTACCACTCAGAGCTAACCGCTCCTCCAATGGTATACCAAGCTTGTCGAAGGTTTTCTCCAGTTCAGGATCAATCTTACCATCACCAGCGGGCTTTTTTGCCAAAGGATCGGCATAGTAGCTGATAGCCTGATAGTCAATAGGGGGAACATGCACATGTCCCCATTTGGGTTCCGTCTGTTCCTTCCAGTAGCGGAACGCTTTGAGACGGAACTCAAGCATCCATTCAGGTTCTCCCTTCTTGGCTGAGATTAGTCTCACAACATCCTCATTGAGCCCTTTCTCTATGATTTCAGTATGTACATCCGTGGTGAAGCCGAACTCATACTTCTGGTCGGCTACATGACGAACAAATTCATTGTTATTGCTCATTGATGCTCTGTTTGCTTGCAAAGGTATTAAAGGGGAGTTGAGACTCCCCTTTCACTATCAATTGAAACTTATAGTATTACAGCTTCTGTTCTACCTCTATCTCCATGAATGTCTCGATGATATCGCCTTCTTGAATGTCGTTGAAGTTGACAAGTGAGATACCGCACTCCAAGCCTGTCGCAACCTCCTTGACGTCATCCTTATAGCGTTTCAAGGCATCTATAGGAGCAGTGTGAACAACAATACCGTCACGAACGACACGAGCCTTATCAGAACGATGTACCTTTCCTTCGGTAACAAGTGCGCCGGCTACGGTACCGACCTTCGAGATCTTGAAGACCTGTCGAACCTCGACCTGACCGGTGACAACCTCCTTCTTCACCTTGTCAAGCATACCTACCATTGCTGACTTTATATCATCAATGGCATCGTATATAACAGAATATGTATTGATTTCAACACCCTCACGCTCAGCTGCCTTACGGGCATCTGCGGAAGGACGGACTTGGAAGCCAACGATAATGGCATCTGAGGCTGACGCAAGCATGACATCATTCTCAGAGATCTGTCCTACTGCCTTATTAATGACATTAACCTGTACCTTCTCTGTAGACAGTTTGAGGAACGAGTCAGACAAGGCCTCAATAGAGCCGTCAGTATCTCCCTTGACAATAATATTAAGCTCATGGAACTCACCAAGAGCAATACGATGCGAGATATCATCGAGTGTGAACTTCTTCTGAGTACGAAGACCTTGCTCACGCTGTAACTGCAAACGTTTATTTGCGATATCACGAGCCTCTTGCTCCGATTCAAGCACATGGAAGGTGTCGCCTGCAGTAGGTGCACCATTCAAACCAAGAATTATCACAGGCTCGGCTGGTCCCGCTTTCTCTATGCGTTGGTTACGCTCATTGAACATTGCCTTGATGCGTCCCCATGATGTGCCGGCAATAATATTGTCGCCTACTCGCAAGGTACCATTAGATACTAACACTGTAGAGACATAACCACGTCCTTTGTCGAGTGACGACTCAATGATGGAGCCTGTACCCTTACGATTCGGGTTAGCTTTCAAGTCGAGCATCTCTGCTTCAAGAAGAACTTTCTCCAAAAGCTCATCTACTCCTATTCCCTTCTTGGCGCTAATCTCCTGACATTGGTATTTACCACCCCATTCCTCCACAAGCAAGTTCATTTGTGCGAGGTCTTCACGGATTTTGTCAGGATTAGCTCCAGGCTTGTCAATCTTATTGATGGCAAATACCATCGGAACGTTAGCAGCCTGAGCGTGAGCAATCGCCTCTTTCGTGGTAGGCATCACAGAGTCGTCAGCTGCAATAATGATAATGGCGATATCCGTCACCTGAGTACCGCGGGCACGCATGGCGGTAAAAGCCTCATGACCCGGTGTGTCCAAGAAAGTGATACGGCGTCCGTCGCCCAGTTTCACATTATAAGCACCGATATGCTGAGTGATTCCTCCAGCCTCGCCGGCAATCACATTTGTATTACGGATGTGGTCGAGCAAAGAAGTCTTTCCGTGATCCACATGACCCATCACAGTGACAATCGGCGCGCGATGTACGAGGTCGTTCTCATCATCCTCCTCTTCACTGACAGCTTCTTGCACCTCAGCGCTGACATATTCGGTCTTGAAGCCGAACTCATCAGCAACAAGATTGATGGTTTCCGCATCAAGACGCTGGTTGATAGACACCATGATACCCACAGACATCAAAGTGGAGATAACCTGTGTTACGCTGACATCCATCATTGTGGCGAGCTCGCTCACCGTCACGAACTCCGTCAGCTTCAGGGTCTTACTCTCCTTACGCTCTGCACGTGCCTCCTCATTCATTCGCTCCTGAACAGCTTCGCGTTTCTCTTTACGATACTTTGCGCCTTTCTTGTTCTGGCTCGACTTGTTGGTAAGGCGTGCCAACGTCTCTTTTACCTGTCTTGCTACATCTTCCTCGTTTATCTCAAGAGGCTTCTGGTTACGTGCGCGGTTCTTCTTTTTCTTGCCCGCATTCTTTTGAGCGGCATTATTATTTGCAGCCTGTTGCTGGTTGGCTGCCGCATTGATATCAACACGCTCCTTATTTATGCGTACCCGTTTCTTACGTTCATTCTGCTGAGCGGCTTTCTCCTCACGCTCCTTCCGGCGCTCCTCCTTCGTTTTCTTTTTCGGGCGAGTACTCTGGTTAAGAGAGTCAAGGTCTATCTTTCCCAAGACATTGACTTTTGCCGCATTGAGAATCTTCTTCTCGCTCTTAGTAGTGAAAATCTCCTTCTCTTCGTCTTGCGGCTCAAGAGATACTTCAGGGGTCTCCTCAACGGGTACCTCCTCGGCAGGCTCCTCAACAGGTTGCTCTTCTACAGTAGGCTGCACCACCTCTGCGTCATTAACCTGAGGGACTTCCTCCACTTCCTGCTCTTGAACCGGAGTCTCAGCTACCGGCTCTTCAACCTCTTCCTTATCAGGGCTGACGGTGACCGTCTCTGGCTGTACCGGTACTTCCTCAACAGGCTTCTCTGATGGTTGTTCCTCTTTCTTTTCCTCCAGTTGCTGACGGTTGTTCTTCCCGATCTGGTCAAGGTCGATCTTACCCAATGGCTTAAACTGCGGACGATTCTTGTCACCAAGAGTTTCGATCTTTGTCTCAGCGGGTTTCTCCTTCACCTTTTTCTCTTTAGGTTTCTTAAAGAAGAGCTTTGCCGCATCACTCTTGACATCCTTGTCGGTCTTAAATTCCTCAACCAATGCGGCATACTGCTCATCACTGAGTTTGAAGTTCAGGTCACCCTTCACCTCACCCAGATTCTTTTTCTTCTCCAGAAAGTCGACTGCCGTCTGAAGACCTATGTTTAATTCCCGTATTGCTTTATTTAATCTTATACTCATTCTTCACCTTTCATTTATTTTACTCAAATTCTGCTTCCAGAACCCTGATTACGCTGTCCACTGTCTCTTCCTCAAGGTCAGCTTTCTCAATAAGCATCTCGCGCGGAGCGTTGAGCACTTGCTTGGCAGTATCCAAGCCGATAGACTTGATTGCGTCAATAACCCACTGGTCTATCTCATCTGCGAACTCATCCAGATAGATATCCTCCTCTGCCTCGCTCTCGTCAATCTGTCGGAAGACGTCAATAGTATAGTCTGTCAGCATAGATGCCAACTTGATATTCAGACCGCCACGACCGATGGCAAGGCTAACCTCCTCTGGCTGCAGATAGACTTCCGCTTTCTTTGTCTCCTCATCAATGTTGATGCTTGATACTTTCGCCGGACTCAAGGCACGCTGGATAAAGAGCTTGACATTGGAAGTGTAGTTAATAACATCGATGTTTTCATTACAAAGCTCACGTACGATTCCATGTACACGGCTTCCACGCACACCTACGCAGGCACCTACTGGGTCAATGCGCTCATCATAACTCTCCACTGCGATCTTTGCACGCTCTCCAGGCATACGGGCTATCTTCTTGATAGAGATCAGTCCGTCATTGATTTCCGGCACCTCTGCCTCCAACAAGCGCTCCAGGAACATAGGACTGGTACGGCTGAGTATAATTTTTGGGTTATTGTTCTCATTGTCCACACGAAGGATGACAGCGCGCACCGTCTCACCCTTATGATATTGGTCTGCGGGAATCTGCTCAGCTTTTGGCAGGATAAGCTCATTGTTCTCCTCATCCACCAACAGGACCTCACGCTTCCACATCTGGTAAACCTCGCCCGAGATTATCTGCCCTACTCTATCCTTATACTTGTTGTATAATGAGTCGTGCTCGAGTTCCAAGATCTTGCTGGCAAGAGTCTGGCGGAGGTTAAGGATGGCACGGCGTCCGAATTTCGTGAAGTCAACACGCTCAGACACATCCTCACCAATCTCATAGTCCTCTTCGATTTTCTGTGCCTCTTTCAAGGCAATCTCCTTGTTCTCATCACGTACCTCACCGTCAGCGACAACCACGCGGTTGCGATAAATCTCAAAGTCTCCTTTGTCTGGATTCACAATAACGTCAAAATTCTCATCTGATCCGAAAATCTTGGCTATTACATTGCGGAAACTTTCTTCCAGCACGCTCACAAGAGTGGTACGGTCAATGTTTTTGGTCTCCTTAAACTCCTTGAAGGTCTCAATCATATTGGGAGCCAAGGATTCATTCTTTTTAGTTGCCATTTCTATCTTATTTTTTTGTTTTAATCTACTTGAAATTAATCAGGTATTTGGTATATTTCACCTGATCCATCTGGAAGTGATAGTCAACATCCTGTAGCTTAGGACGCTTCTGACCTTCCTCCTTCACTTTCTCCTGAGTTGTAACGGTAAAGTCATTGCCGTCAACACTTTTCAATATTCCTTGGATTTTCTTGCCATCCTTGCCAAGAACCTCAACTTCTTTACCGACAAAGTTGATATACTGCTGAGGAACCTTGAACGGCTGTCCAAGACCTGCAGATCCAACTTCCAACTCATAGTCTTCTTCATCACGGCTCAAATGGTCCTCAATATACTTACTGAGTGCCACACAGTCCTCGATCCACACGCCGTCAACATGGTCAATCTCAACAACAATCTTGTCATCTGGACTAATCTGAATGTCCACAAGGAAATACTCCTTATCTTGAAGCCATTCCTCTACTAATGTTTTTACGATGTTCTTATCTATCATAAATACGTTATTTACCAGCATTGCATAAGCATCACGCCAGTGTTATTAATTAAAAATGAGGAGCTTTGTCAAGCCCCTCATTCCTCTGAACGCTGCAAAAGTACAAAAAAAACTATACTCATGCAAATATTTTTCGATTTTTCTTTTGTCAGAACCCTATTCTAACCATAAAAAGATCAATTGAAATAATAAAGGAAAGCTGCTATACCCTCAAGAGCAGGCTTACGCTCACCTTCTATCTCAATCTTAAACTTTATCTCTGCCTTACATATACCGCGCAGGTTCTGAATGTTATGCAGCTTTGTAACCAACCGCACTCTGCTACCCGTAATAACCGGCTGACCAAAACGCATGTCATTCATACCATAATTCACCAGCATCTTAATGTTGTTCACCTCTATAATCTGATCCCAAAGATAAGGAAGCAGAGAAAGGGTAAGATAGCCGTGGGCTATCGTCGAATGATACTGACTCTCTTCCTTTGCCCGCTCCACATCTACATGAATCCACTGATGGTCCAAGGTGGCATCGGCAAACAAATTAATACGCTCCTGGTCTACCTGCAACCAGTCTGATGTTCCGAGCTCCTCACCAAGATGTGAGGCAAACTCGTCATAAGAATTAACTATTAACTTTCCCATTTCCAATTAGTATTAATTGCACAAAGGTACGATTAAGCGAGGACAATACAAAATAAAAATGCATTTTTATTTTCATTATCGAGCGGAAGTACCTTCTCTAAAGATACGATTAAGCGAGGACATAAACAAAAAAACATGAAATAATTTTGCCATTTAATCATATTCTATTATCTTTGTCCCATAATTATAAAACCTTGAGACCTTATGGAGCAACTATTGCACTACGTATGGAAACACAAGATGTTCCCTCTTTACGGACTTCAAACCGATGACCACAAAGATATTGAGGTCATTGATCCTGGATTGCACAATCATAATGCCGGTCCTGATTTCTTCAATGCAAAAGTGAAAATCGGAGGAACACTATGGGTTGGCAACGTGGAGATTCACGACAAGTCATCCGACTGGTATCTGCACGGTCATGACAAAGACAGTCGCTACGATAATGTCGTGTTGCACGTCGCCGGAACCATCGACGCCGAGGTAAGGACAACAAAAGGAAGGGTGCTGCCACAAATGCTCTTGAGCGTGCCAGAGACAGTGGAATACCACTATCGCGAGCTTCTTGCCACAGACAAATATCCGCCTTGCCACAAGATTATACCACTGCTGACAACTCTTACCATTCATGCCTGGATGAGTGCTTTACAGACAGAGCGTCTGGAACAAAAAACCGTTGCCATACAAAGGCGGGTAAAGGATTGTGGCGGCTCATGGGAGAACGCATATTTCATCACGTTGGCACGCAGCTATGGATTTGGTATCAACGGCGACGCTTTCGAGACATGGGCAAAGAACATCCCGCTAATGGCTATATCCCATCACCGCGACGACCTGTTTCAAATAGAGGCAATCTTTATGGGACAAGCAGGACTCTTGGATCTGGATGCCATTCCAGAACGCCACCAGTTGAATGCCTTAAACGAAGGATATTTCCAAAAGCTGCGCAAAGAATACCTGTATCTCGCGCATAAGTTCGGACTCAAGCCAATGGACAGCCGTCTGTGGAGATTCCTGAGACTTCGGCCGCAGAACTTCCCACATATACGAATAGCACAGATTGCCCAACTATATTACCATAACAAAACCGGGCTTGCCATGCTCACTGAGTGCAAGACTATAAAACAAATAGAGACATTGATGGAAACACAGGTCACACCTTACTGGGAGACACATTATGGATTTGGCACTGTCAGCGAGAGGAATACAAAAAGCCTCTCACCGTTCTCCATCAACCTTATCATGATTAATACGGTCGTGCCAATGTTGTTTGCCTATGGCAGGCACCGCTCCGACGAAAGGTTGTGCGACCGCGCCTTCGACTTCCTCGAGCAGCTGAAGGCAGAGAACAATCATATTGTCAGGATGTGGCATGAGTGTGGACTTTCTGTCAGAAACGCAGGCGACTCTCAGGCATTGATTCAATTGAAAAAAGAATATTGCGACAAAAAAGACTGTCTCCGCTGCCGCATAGGATATAAATACTTAGAGGGTAAATGGAAAGAATAGGAAAAGAACCAAATAAACACTACGATTATGGAAAAATATGTTTTTGAGACACGAATGGAGGTACGCGACTACGAATGCGATATCGAAGGTATTGTCAACAATGCCAACTATCTGCATTACATCGAACACACACGACATCTATTCCTGAAAAGCCTCGGTGTCAGCTTTGCCAAGATGCACGAGAAAGGCGTCGATGCTGTAGTTGCAAGGATGAGACTATGGTACAAGGCACCGTTACGATGTGACGATGAGTTCATCTCACGCCTCAACCTGACAAAGAAAGGTATTCGCTACATCTTCACTCAGGAGCTTATACGGGCAAGCGATGAGAAATCATCTTTCTTGGCTGAGGTGGAGCTTGTATGCCTCATTAATGGCAGACCTGGCGACAGCGAGGACTATAACCGTGCCTTCGAGAGGTTTATCAAGGAATAGCATTATGGCTATGATGGTATGAAAGACACCGTTTCGCATTTGACAATTAAAACATTACAGACATGCAAGAAAAAGAAATCCTTTGTACAATGGCCTTAACAAGAGTAAGCTACTCTTCACTGGCAGGACTGCTACAACTTTATCGTACTGCCGGCTCTGCGGCAAGAATAGTGGAGTATTGTAATGACATAAGAGAACTGATTCCTCACGCACACCCACGCTTGGTGGAAGCACTGAGGCTGATCACTGGTGAGCCGATGCGGCGAGCCGAGGTTGAATACAAATACAACCAAGATCACAACATTGAAATGCTATGCTATAATGACGAACGCTATCCCGCAAGACTACGTGAATGCGATGACGCACCAGTGATACTGTATTACCGGGGTGTGGCAGACCTGAACCAACGGCATGTCATCAATATCATCGGCACTCGCAACTGCACCACCTATGGCAAAGACCTCATACGCCGGCTGTGTGAGGACATGCGCCTGCTCTGTCCACAGCTGCTCATTGTCAGTGGACTGGCTTACGGCATTGACATCTGTGCACACCGAGAGGCTTTGCGCTGTGGCTACGACACTGTCGGCGTCGTTGCTCATGGGCTCGATGACCTCTACCCGTCATTGCACCGTGACACGGCAAACGAGATGATAACACACGGAGGACTGCTATCTGAGTTCATGACTCAAACAGAACCGGAGAAACGTAATTTCGTACAACGCAACCGCATCGTTGCCGGTGTGTCGGATGCCTGCCTTGTTGTGGAAAGTGCCGCAAAAGGAGGGGCTCTTATCACTGCCGGAATCTCACGGAGCTATAACCGCGACGTGTTTGCTTTCCCTGGAGCAGTGGGGGCACCACGCTCAGAAGGATGCAACAACCTCATTCGCGACAACAAGGCAACGCTTGTAACCTGCGCTGAGGATTTGACGAATGCTATGGGATGGAACGAAAATACTCTTCTCCAACCAGCTACGAAAGATGGTATTGAACGGGAGCTGTTCCCTACGCTAACTCCTGAGGAGCAACAAGTGGTCTCCACTTTACAAAAGAATAATGACTTACAAATAAACATGCTCTCGGTGCAAGCCAATATCCCAATCAGTAGAATCAATTCAATACTCTTTACCCTGGAAATGAAGGGTGTTATTAAAACACTTGCCGGAGGGATGTATCATCTTATTGTGTAATGTTGTGCCCGCTTGTTTAACATAATTGAATATTTTTTATTACCTTTGCAGCAAGAAAATGAGAATAGGGGATATTGAGTTTGGAGAAAAACCGCTCTTCCTCGCACCGATGGAAGATGTTACGGATATTGGCTTCCGCAGGCTATGCAAGCGGTTTGGAGCCGCTATGGTATATACCGAGTTCGTATCGGCAGAGGCTCTCATCCGCGACGTGAAGTCAACGATCGACAAACTCACCATCAGTGACGAGGAACGTCCGGTAGGCATACAGCTCTACGGCAGAGATCTGGACGCAATGGTCGAGGCGGCAAAGATTGTGGAACAGGCACAGCCTGACGTGATAGACCTCAATTTCGGATGCCCCGTGAAGAAAGTGGCAGGCAAGGGTGCCGGTGCCGGAATGCTACGCAACATACCACTGATGCTCGATATCACACGTGAGGTGGTTAAGGCTGTGAATATACCCGTAACCGCTAAGACACGGTTGGGGTGGGACTGCAACAACCTTATCATTACCGAGCTGGCTGAGCAACTGCAAGACTGTGGCATTAAGGCTCTCACCATACACGGACGCACACGAAGCCAGATGTATACTGGTGATGCTGACTGGACACTCATCGGGGAGGTGAAACGGAATCCACGCATACACATACCTATCATCGGCAACGGTGACATTAAGACTCCGGAGGATGCGCAAATGGCATTCGAACGCTATGGCGTAGATGCCGTAATGGTAGGACGCGCCACCTTCGGTGCTCCATGGATTTTCCAGGAAATGCGTGAGGGTGTTAACGGGAAATCAGAACTGACAACCTCACAAAAGATCGATATCCTTCTCGAACAACTACATATCAACGTGGAGCGTATCGGAGAGCGGAGAGGTATAATACATACACGACGCCATCTCGCCGCAACCCCAATCTTCAAAGGCATACCAGACTTCCGCCCGACACGTATCGCAATGCTCCGAGCAGAGACCGTAGAGGAACTTACCGCTATTCTGGAAGACTGCCGTCTGCGGCGGCAGTCTTATTAGACAATGTTTTATCAGACTCCCGCCTCGGACGGGAGTCTGCCGTCTGCGGCGGCAGTCTTATTAGACAATGTTTTATCAGTCTTCCGACATAGACGGAAGACTGTAGAAAGACCCTTTACCCTTAATACGTGAGATGACAGTACGATAGGCACTCTTCGTAAGACCCATAATCAATAATATCTGCTGTTTATCAAAACCCATGTCATAGAAGGCAAGGAAACATTTCTCACGAGGAGTAAGATTACTGCCATTTTCCTTGATTTCATCGAAGAAGTCTCTATGATCCATACGATAGTAGCTAAGGAAGTCCACATAGTCTCTCTTGTGCCACCCTTTCGTAGTACCGCCACTCACTATTTCATCATAGAGACGCTTGCCATGGGCAAGCATCTCACCCTGCTCCTCACGAAGCACCTGCATCTTGTCCTGTAGGTCACGGACCTTACGCTCACGTTCACGCAGCTGCTTGTTCAAGGCTGACTCCTGATCTTGAAGCTCACGCAATTGACGGGTCTTGCTCGTATGACTGATCTTCAACTGCTGACGCTCCCTCTTCAAAGCCCCTATCTCCGCCTGCTCCACCTTAAGCCTCAGAGCATACGCATCTATCTCGTTCTGAGTAACCATAAGCCTTTTCTTGGTCTTGCGCAGTCTCAGCCACACCACCGAGCAACCGACCATAAGCGACAGGGCTACCAACAAGGCGACGATTACCAGTGTCTGGATATCGTTGCGATGATGGAGCTCAGACAGCTGCTGCTCATAGCCGTATTGCAGAGACTGCAACGCCTCTGCCTGCCGTTTATTGGCAAGGGTATCCTTGAGCATGGGCAGCTGCATTGCCACATCCCAAGCCTCCTGCTTCCTGCCACGTTTCCACAACCACTCAGAGTAAGGCCACATCAAACGGGCACGAACCTCCTTGTCATCTGTTACCATAGCCTTGCCCCAAAGACTGTCTGCCTCGGTCATCCTACCCTGCTCCATAAGCATCTCCGCAAGAATACCGTAGGTCATCTCCCAAGGCTTCAAAGACAAAGACTTACGCAAATACTCCTCTGCTTTCTTATAATCTTTCTGACGCCAATAGTATGTCGCTACATTATTATA